>NZ_RYDN01000003.1:145834-182569 GCF_003968735.1 Flavobacterium sp. RSP49
TAAACCATTTAAGTCATATAAGAAAATATAAGTTTTTGATATTGTGTATTTTTTGAGCTGTTTTTAATTTCATTTTAATTAACTTATATGCCTTATATGTTTCAAATTTTTAAACCACTTAAGAAATATAAGTTTAGATGGTTTTATTAATCGTGTGTGTTTAACGCCATTTCCTGTAATGTGCTTATTTTTGAATGCCTTCTGTTGTCATTATTACACGTTTTAGCGTTCCATCTTCATTATAATACAAACGGTCTATGCAAACGGATCTTCTGAAACTGCCACCATTGGGTTGAGTTGCGCCATTGTGATAAATGAAATAATCTTTTCCTTCGAACTCAATAATCGATTGATGGTTGGTATTCGAATTTCCGGCAATTTCATTTAGTATTCCTTTGTATTCCCAAGGTCCGTTGATGGATTTACTCATAGCATAAGCGATTTTTTCAGGAAACTGATACGCATACGATAGATAATACCAATCCTTTTTTTTGTGAATCCAAGGCGCTTCGGTGAAGTTTGGTAAAGAAATAGTTTGGATCGGACCATCAAGTTCTATCATGTTTGCTTTTAATTTGGCGTAATGACAAACAGTATTTCCCCAGAATAAATAGGCCTGACCGTCATCGTCTATCATAACGGTTGGATCAATATCGTCCCAACTAATACTGGTTTTGGTTGTCATGTCATTAGTAATAATGGCTTTTCCTAACGCATCTTTAAAAGGACCTGTTGGACTGTCAGAAACGGCCACTCCAATTGATTTTCCGGGAATAGTTCCGTGTTCAACCGTAACATACCAATAGAATTTTCCGTTGCGTTCAATGACTTGAGCAGCCCAAGCATCAGATTTTGCCCAAGCAAAATCGGTCACTTTTAGCGGTACCGGATGTTCTTGCCAGTTCACCATATCCGAGGAGGAGTACACCAGCCATTCTTTCATTTTGTAAAAATTAAAATCATTTGGTGCCTCGTCATGACCGGCATATAGGTATACTTTGTCTTTGTAAACCAAAGCGGCAGGGTCACCCGTGTACTTGTCTTTGACGATAGGGTTGTTGATTTGCAAGGTTTGACTCTGTTTTCCATCCTTGGCGGAAGCCGCAACAGTATCTGTTTGTATCGTTTTACAAGAGGAAATAAGTACCAGCAGCAATAAGGTTGTAATTGTATTTTTCATTTTGATTTTTTTCTGTAAAAGAATGAAAAGGGCGTTTTATTGGTAACCTATACCTTTTAGATTATTAAAAAGGCATCAGTTTACTATTTATTAATCAATTTTTTTACCCCAAACCGGAAGTCCAGCAGTGGTAAATCCTGAATAGGTGATGGTGACTTTTCGGGTGGCTCTTTCCCAATCCCAAGCGTCGCTTACTTTACATTTTATACCATTGACAGTTAGTGTTTTATTAGTGCTGTCATACGACCAGCTTCCTATAGCACCACCACTTACTTTTTTGTCGGCAGTTAAGTATATAGTTGTTGATTTTTGGATGACTTTGTATTGGTAATTCATTGTAATTTGTTCCCAAGTACCTATGAATGAAGCATCAGAAAGGGTTGTTACAGGTACTCCGGCATAGCGTTCAGGTGCTACTGCGGGCCAGCCGTCTTCGGTCCATTGAATAGCTCGAACGTGACCCATCATGACTGCATTAGAAGCATTAATTCCGGGTACACCTTCTGGTAAACGAGCTTGTGAGGCATAAAACCATTCTTTGGTTTCTGGATTTTGAAATATGGAACAATGTGCAAACCCAACCCATCCTGTATGATTGTTAAAGGAATAAGGATGTGTTAGCATTGGCCAAGCATCGGCTCCGTTGGTGACATCGGCTCCATTGATTCCCAGGTAAGGTCCCATAATATTTTTGGAACGGGCAACACGAGTATTGTAAGGTACATCAAGTCCGTCATACGCCAAAAATAAGTAGTAGTACCCCGTATTTTCGTTGTACATAATCTCTGGTCCTTCTGATCCTTGCCAGCGACTCGTTCTATTGCGAGTGGCGATGCGAGTTCCATAATCGCTCAATGTTTTTAATTGATCTGGTTTTCCGGTTGTGGGATTTAATTTTAAAGCGGCAATGCCAGAATGCCAAGAGCCGTAGATTAAATAGTGTTCTCCTTGTGGCGTAACGGTAAAAGTTGGGTCGATGGCATTGAATTTAAAATAAGCTTCCCAATCATTGCCGCCATTTCGCACATAACTTTTCACACCGTCTGGTTCAGAACAAACAACCATTCCTTTGTCTACCCATACATTGGTAGCTAAATCATCTGATTCTGCAAGACCAATGAAGGCTCTTTCCGACCATGAGGTATTGTAATCAGTTCCAATAATTGGTTCCGTAACTACGATGCTGTAATACAATCGGTATTTAGTTCCTACTTTTTTAATGTAAGGCGCCCAATACCCATAACTCGGATTTGCAATCGCGGGTAAAGCGGGAACCATTCGGGCTCTTTTGTTGTTCAATGAATCTTTTATCCAAGCTGGTGCTTGTGTCATTGCAGCACCCATGTATTCCCAAGTAATTAAATCTTTTGAGCGTCGGTATGGGAAATGTCCATGGCCATCTGCAGCACCACCATAGGAAGCATCGGTTTGATACATATAATAATATTCACCACACTTTTCAACAGAAGGATCATGCACGTTTGCCAAGTTCCATTGAGAGCGACTATTCCAGGAAGCAATGGCGGTGTAATTATCAGGGTATGTTGGTCCGGCAAAAGCATTCGGTGATGGCGTAAGAACAGGACTTGGGGTTGGCGTTGGTGTGGGAGCTGAAGCTGGATCTTCGCCAGAACAACCGCTAATTAAAACAGCTGTAAAAACAGGCATCAGATACAAAACCACTGTTGAAAGGAATTTTGAATTTTTCATTAATATATTTTTATTTGGTTTCTAAAACCACTACAGAAAATGCTGGGATTGTGATTTCAAGTTTGCCTTTTTTTGTTTCAAAGCCTTTGAAAATAGCAGGTTTGATTTTTGTAGGATTATCAAATGTGTTGTGGTCTTGTAAGTTTGGCGAAGCCAAAATAGTTCCGGTAACATTTTTAATTCCAAGTTCCTTTAGGTCGATTTCTATTTTGTGTTCTTTTTTAGCATCGATATTTACTAATGAAATATGAATTAGTCCGTTTTTATCTTTGGATATCGAAGCGGATAATGCAGGAAGTGATTCCCCATTATGTGAGTATAAGGGAGATTTTATAGAAATAGGTAATAATTTTGCATCTTGATGTACACTGTACATTTGCATTACGTGATAGGTTGGCGTTAAAAGCATTTTGGTTTTATCAGTAAGAATAACAGCTTGTAATACGTTTACACATTGTGCTAGATTTGCAACGCGAACTCTATCGGCATGGTTGTTGAAAATATCAAGGGTTGCACCCGCCAAAACGGCATCTCTCATGGTGTTTTGTTGGTATAAAAACCCTGGATTGGACCCTTTTTCTACATCATACCAACCACCCCATTCATCTACAACCAAAGCAATTTTTTTATTTGGATCGTATTTGTCCATAATGGCGGAATGTTTGGTAACCAGTTCCTCCATCTTTAAGGCTTGCTGCATCGTTTTGAAATATAGGTCTTCAGTAAAATCGACAGCATCTCCTTTTTTTGCCCAATCAATCACAGAATAATGATGTAACGCTACTCCACCAATCATATTTCCTGGAATGTTTTTCATTAAGGTTTCAGTCCAATTGTAATCTCCACTGTTTGCTCCTGAAGCTATGCGCATCAAGCCCCCCGTGTTCTCCCAATCTGACATAAAAGTGGCATATTTTCGATATTCTCCTGCATAATAATCAGCGGTCATATTTCCACCACAACCCCAAGCTTCGTTTCCAACTCCCCACATTTTTACATTCCAAGGCTCTTTTCTTCCATTTTTAATACGCAAATCGCTCATTGGACTTTTGCCTCCAAAATTTACATATTGTACCCAATCTGCCAATTCCTGCACCGTTCCACTCCCCATGTTTCCTGCTAAATAAGGTTCCGTTTCCAAGAGTTCGCATAAGTTTAAAAAATCGTGGGTTCCAAAACTATTGTCTTCGGTAACACCGCCCCACCATTGGTTTACAATGGTAGGTCTGTTTTCTTTTGGTCCAATGCCATCTTTCCAATGGTATGTATCAGCAAAACAACCACCCGGCCACCTCAAGTTTGGTATTTTTAAAGTTTTTAAAGCTGCAACTACGTCATTTCGGACGCCATTTGTATTGGGTATTTTTGAAGTGTCACCCACAAAAAAGCCGTTATAAATTGATCTGCCCAAATGCTCCGCAAAATGGCCATAAATATTTTTATTGATTATAGGTGCACTTTCATCATTTTTTAGTGTAAGTACTGTGGTTTCTTTTTGTGCAAAACTAGTTTGATTGCAAAAAGTAAAAATAAATAAGATTAATAAGGCTTTTTTCATGTTAAGTGTGTTTTAAAATTATTATAATTTAGGTCTGGTGAGTTGAACTGATAGGCTCAAACTTAAATGGATTTATATTTAATTTGCTGAATTAGGCAACAAATTAGGATTAACGTCGAGCTCACTTTGTGGAATAGGAAAATATTCTTTACCTGGAATCCATAAATTAAAATCTCCATCATGTTTTCTTAATTCTGCTAACTTCCCAGCATCATAAAACCAACCCCATCGTATAAGGTCATGAATTCTAATTCCTTCAACAGATAATTCAAGTGCACGTTCATGAGCTATTTGATCTCTCATTTGAACTTTTGTCATATTTGGTTTTACTGTACTTAGATTCGGCAGTTTAGCTCTGTCCCTTACCTGTTGAATAAAACTATATGCATTTGTTGTTTGTTCGATTTCGTTTAAAGCTTCTGCATACATTAAAAGCACATCAGAATATCTCATTAAACGGTAATTAATATCTGAAAGCTCAACACTTCCCTGGCTTTCGGTTGCTACCCCAAATCCATCATGTGTATATTTTCTGGGATAAATAGAATTTTCTGCATGAGGCCAAGGTACATTCGCGTAAACAGTAGTAGAATTTGCGGATGGTTCAAATGAAGCAATTGTAGATAGTAATCGAGGATCTAATTTTCCATTAACGGTAGACTCAACTTTAAACTCATTATAGATCCATTGTGTAGGTAAAAAATCGGAATATCCATAACCATCTTGAGCGTAAGTGTGACCTATTGATGACACTTGCATCCAAGCTGAATTTGGATCTCCTCCATAATTTTTTATGGTACCCCCCACCTGATCAGGTGTTGCAAATTGTACCTCAAAAAGAGATTCGGAATTGTTTTCGACAAATGGACTAAAATTATCTTTATAATTAGCTGCTAAACTGTAAATATTTAATTCGGGACCAAGAATTATTTTTTTAAACTCGTTTGCTGCCAAAGCCCATTGTTTATTATATAAATATGATTTTCCCAGAAAACCTGTAGCAGCTCCTTTAGTTGCTCTACCATTCTGTCCTTGATCAGGTCCAGTAACATTTGCATAGCTAATTGGTAACAAATTTTGTGCATTTTGAAAATCAGATATTATCTGGTTCCATAACTCTTCTTCTGTCGCAGTCGCGGGATAACGATCTTCTACAGTTATTGGTACGGTTAGGATTAATGGAACTTTTTGAAAGTTTGTTGCCAAATTAAAATAGGACAGTCCTCTCAAGAAATAAGCTTGACCCAAACATCTATTTTTAATATTTTCATCCATTGTTATGTTAGGAACATGTTTTAATACTTGATTCGCTCTAAACACACTTTGATAATATGCAGACCATACCCATTGAATGGGGCCAGAGGTAGCAGGAATTGTAAAATTAGCAACTTGACCCAAATCAGGCCAAGGACTATCCGCCTTAAAGTCATCCCCTCGTCCATCCGTAAGAGCGGGGGTCATTCTCATATAATAACCGTCGATTAATAGGCTATTATATATTGCATTTGCCCCTTCCATTGCGTGATCTTGATTTAACCAAAAATTTTCTGTAGTTTGACTATTTGGATTTAATAAATCAAGTTGGTTATCACAACTGACTAGAATACTTAAGGATAATACTGTTACTAATAATCTGTTTTTTTTCATAATAATAAGAAATAAAGGAGTTAAAATGATAATTGAGCACCCAACATAAAAGTGATTGGTCTAGGATAAGATCCAGCATCAAATCCAGGATTAAAAACACCTGAATTAAAATCGGGGTTAAACCCTTTATATTTTTGAAAAGTATATACATTTTGTAATGTAGTATATACTCGAGGGGATTGTATAATACCTTTAAATACTTTTTCTGGAATACTATATCCTACTGAGATTGTATTAAGCCTTAAGTGATCACCTTTTTGTAACCAACCTGGCCTGTTAGAATCTCTACCATTATTATTAGCATCATTTTTCATCAACCTTGGTATACTTGTATTAGTATTCGTTGGTGTCCATCTGTTCAAAATATCTTCATGAGAGTTTCCGTAGTCTGATGTACTCATTAATATTCTGTATAACCCACTATTAATATAATATCCTGCAGCTCCTGATGCAAATAGAGTAAAGTCAAAATTTTTAAATTTTGCTGTGAAATTAAGACCATAAGTTACACTAGGTGTGGCACTACCCAAAGAAGTTCGATCATCTGCATTAATTATTCCATCACCATTTAAATCTTTATATATAATATCTCCAGGTCCAGTTCCAGCACTTTGAAAAGCATGATCACTTACCTCAGTATCCGTTTGAAATATTCCTTCATACACATGACCAAAATGTTCCCCTATTTCTCCTCCAACCTGAGTTCTTGATCCTACTCCATAAATAGGTTCGTTATTTCCGCCTAAAGCTAAAACTCTGTTTTTAAGTGTACTTGCATTTACAGAAATATCGAATGTAAATTGTTTGCTGTTATCAGAGTGATATGTTGCCTCCACTTCAAACCCTGAATTCTGTAAACTTCCCGCATTGACTGTAGGAGCTGTATTTATAGATCCTGTAGATGCTGGTATAGGTACTCCTACTAAAACATCATTTGTTTTTCTCTTATAATAATCTAATGATAAATCGACAGAATTATTTAAAAAAGTTCCATCAATACCTATATCTGATGAAGTAGTTGTTTCCCATTTAATATCTTGTAGAACCAAACTGGTTTCCAATCCGCCCGTAACAATTGAACCTCCAAAATTGTATAATATATTTCGATTTATAATTGGTTGGTACAAATAGTCCCCAATATTTTCATTTCCCAACTGGCCATAACTGCCACGTAACTTAAGCTGACTAATGATATCTTTTGAAACTTTGAAAAATTTTTCGTTTGTAATTTTCCAACCGAAGGCTACCGATGGGAATGTTCCAAATCGGTTTTGGGGGGCAAATCTAGAAGATCCATCTCTTCTAACAGTACCGGTCAATAAATATTTATCATCAAAATTATAATTAACACGTCCAAAATAGGATGATAGCGCACTGTTTAGTTCAAACCCTCCAGAAGATTGATTTGTTCCATTTGAAAGTATTGGATAGTAAGGAATAGGTAAGTTTTCAGAATGTCCAGTCCTAATAACTGTACTATTTTCTTGGTAAGTTTGTCCTAGTAAAGCCTCCAAACTATGTTTTCCAAATGATTTTGTATAGTTTAGTGTGTTTTCTACCAAGCCAACTGTATAAATTCTTGTATTATCATCTAAACGAGAAATACCAGAACCAAAGAAATAACCCATTTCGAATTGCGGTACAAAGGAAAAATCTCTTGCAAAAGTCTTGTCATAACTTAAATTGAGTTTATAAGTTAATTCATGTCCATTTCTATTTATCAACTTCACCTCTGGATTAAGTATCGCAAATATTCTATCTACCTCAACAGTATTTGTAAAAAGATTATTTATTCCTGGCACATTCAAAGAAATAGTTTGATGTATTTGTGAGGATGTACCTGCATAACCACCTATATTATTTGAATCGTAAACTCCTAGTGTTGGTATTGCAAATACTAAATCATTAATTAAAGGAGGTCTTCCTCCAGTTAAAATATCACCCCTAAAGGTTAATGAATTTTCAAAAGAGTGGGAGTAAAACAGGGATGGTGAAATTTTAAAAATTCCTTTTTCTGCAACCAAATTTGTTCTTGTCGTATATCTTTCATAAGTAGGACCATTCCCTTCGAACAAACCTTCGTTATTATAATAATTCAAAGAGGTATTATAAGTAACATTCTCGCCTCCTCCTGAGAAATTAAGATTATGACTTTCTCTTTTTCCTGTTTTTAAACCTACAGCTTGCCAGTCGGTATCAATATTATGCACAAAAAGACTAGAGTTAGGATCATTTCCAGAGATTAATGGTAAGCCTGCATTACTCTCTTTTTCATTTACGATCATTTGATAATTCTCGCGATTTAATACCGGAATTTTTTTAGAAACTTGGTCAATTCCATAAAAAGCACTATAATTTATCTTAAGAGGCATGTTTTTTGAACCTTTTTTAGTTGTAATAATTACAACACCATTTGCTGCTCTCGATCCATAAATTGCACCCGCAGACGCATCCTTCAAAACTTGCATGGTCTTGATGTCTTCTGGATTAAAATCTCTTATAGAAGTGCCGACAGGAACACCATCTACAACATATAATGGTTGATTATTTCCGAAAGTTCCCACGCCTCTAATTCGTATATTAGCGTTCGCACCAGGTTCACCGCCACTTGTCACCATAACTCCTGCAACTCTACCTTGTAAAAGTTGTGAAACATCGCTGTTTGCGACTTTGTTAACTTCACTAACATCTAAAACAGAGATGGATCCAGTAATGTCACTCTTTTTCTGCGTTCCATATCCAACAACAACTACTTCATCGAGTTTATTCAAATCGTCATTTAATACCACATTAACTTGAGATTTGTTCCCTACAGTAACTTCTTGATTTGCAAATCCGATGTAACTGAAGACAAGGATATCATTTGATGTCGCTTGTATTAAATATTCGCCATCAAAGTCAGTGACAACAACTGTATTAGTACCTTTTATTAAAACATTTACACCCGGTAAAGGCATTGCGTCTTTTAATGATGTAACGATTCCTTTTATAGTCTTATCTTGCTGTGCAGAAAGCGTATAAGAAGAAAGTAACATAACCACTATTACTAGTAGGCATTCTTTTCCTGGAAATAAAAAATTACTGTAAAGAAATAATCGTTGGTTTGTTTTCATTCTGTTTTGTTTTGGTTAATTTATAAGTGTCTATTTTACATTTGTAAATTTAATCAAAAAAAAATGACAAAAACAAATTATTATAGTAAAAAAATAGATATAAAAAATACATCCCGTAATTTAAGTGTTAAAATAACATTTATATATTGTGGTTTTGTAAAAAAAGATATCTTTTTTGACATTTAATTTATTTAAAAAATACCTTTTCAGTCAAAAAACAAGCATTTCTACAAAAAACAACTTTTTTATTTTTTTCTAAAAAATATTAAAAATAGTGTCATTTTAAACCCTCAATCAAAGAGATATTAAAAAAAGTCTACTTTATATCGTGCAAATAAGACAAGATTCATCCCAATAAAGTACTAGTAATTACCTCAACCGAATGAAGTTAGAACAAATTACTACTACTTACTTTATTTGTTCTAAAAATAAAAGAGTTGTATTTTTAAGCATTATGTTTAAAGACTTTAATATAAATTAGCTAAGTAATAACACTTTTTTTTAAAAAGTTTTGACAATGTATCTTACGGAAATTTATCTTACAAAATTTTGCTTTTTGAAATATTAAGTGTAAAACAGACATTAAATAAATTATGAAACATACAAGGAAGTTTATATATTTACCCTAAAAAGATATTATGTTAAATAGTTATAGTTCTGCTGATAAAGTTTTACTAGCAGTAGATTGTATCATTTTTGGATTTGATAGCGAAGGATTAAAAATACTTTTAATTAAAAGAGATTTTGAACCTGAAAAAGGCAAGTGGTCATTAATAGGTGGATTTCTTAAAAAAGAGGAGGTGCTTGATAGTGCAGCGATTAGAATATTAGATTCCTACACCGGTCTTCAAGAAATTTATATGGAACAGTTGCACGCCTATAGTGAAATTGATCGTGATCCTGTAGAAAGAACTATTTCAGTTGCCTATTTCGCCTTAATTAATATTGAAAACCATAATTCAGAATTGATTCAAAACTACTATGCGCAATGGTTTAGCGTTGCGAATGTGCCAAAATTAATTTTTGACCACGATACAATGTTAAAACATGCTATAAGAAGATTGCGTTATAGAACGTCTATCAAGCCTGTTGGATTTGAACTTTTACCTGAAAAATTCACCATGCGCCAACTGTTAGAATTGTATGAAGCGATTCTCAGTAAAGAATTGGATAAAAGAAATTTCATAAGCAAAATTAACTCATTGGATATCTTGATAAAACTCGAAGAGAAAGATATGATGTCGTCCAGAAAAGGCTCTTATCTTTATACTTTCGACAAAGAGAAATACGATGCTAAACTCTTGAATGATTTTGTTTTAAACTTATAGACTATTACAGCTATAAACAAAAAAAGGAAGTCTCTCAATTAAGACTTCCTTTTTTTATAAATAAAAAAAATATCCTTCAATTCTTTATTTGACTACAATTTCAATGAATTTCAGAATGGTTTTATATATGCGAACTACTCCTAAAATGACAAAGTTTATCTAATTTGAAATTTAAATTCCTAACTGTTTCCTTTATTATAATCGGCTAAGAAAGTAGCTAAGCCACTATCTGTAAGTGGATGTTTTAACAAACCTTCAATAGCGCTTAATGGTCCGGTAATTACATGGGCACCAATTTTGGCACAATTTAAAATGTGCATTACATGACGAACGGATGCTGCCAGAATTTGAGTTTCATATCCATAATTATCATAAATCAACTTAATTTCGGCTATTAAAGCCATTCCATCTGTAGAAATGTCATCTAATCTTCCGATGAAAGGTGATACATAAGTAGCGCCGGCTTTGGCAGCAAGTAAGGCTTGTCCTGCTGAAAACACCAACGTACAATTGGTCCTGATTCCTTTATTCGAAAAGTATTTTATTGCTTTTATACCGTCTTTAATCATTGGAATTTTCACCACGATTTGAGGATGCAAAGCCGCTAGTTTCTCCCCTTCGGCAACCATTCCTGCAAAGTCTGTCGAAATTACTTCGGCACTTACATCTCCGTCAACCAGTTCACATATTTTTACATAATGAGCGATAATATTATCTGTACCGGTGATTCCTTCTTTTGCCATTAGCGATGGATTTGTGGTTACACCGTCTAGAATTCCTAAATCATTGGCTTCTTTTATGTCTTTTAAATTTGCAGTGTCTATAAAAAATTTCATGTCTTTATTTATTTAAATGTTTATTTGTTTTCTTCAATATAATTTAGGATTGCTCTGCAAACGCTTTCGGTGGTAAATCCAAATTTTTCATCCAAAACACTGGCCGGTGCAGAATATCCAAAATGCTCCAATCCAATTATTTTCCCGCTGTCGCCAATTAAACCTTCTAAGTTCACTGGGAGTCCTGCGGTGAGTCCGAACACTAATTTTCCTTTTGGAATAATGCTTTCCTGATACGATTTGGATTGTTGTTTGAATAACCCTTCGGATATAATTGAGGCAACGTTTATGGTTAGATTTTTTTCTTTTTCTAAAAGCATTGCCGCTTCCAAAAGTGTGGCTACTTCTGATCCATTTGCGATTAAAGTGATGTCAGGATTTGGCGCAGATTTTACTAAATAACCTCCTTTTTTGGATTTAGTTGCTTCTTCGTATCTTGATGTTCCCGTTGCAGGAATGTCTTTGATGTTTTGTCTCGAAAGAATCAATGCCGTTGGGGTAGTGGTATTTTTCAAAGCCATATCCCAAGCAACTGATGTTTCCATAGCATCAGCAGGGCGAAGTGCTAATAAACTTTGATGACCCGAATGATTTTTTATTTTTTCCAACAAACGCATTTGTGCTTCCTGCTCAATGGGTTGGTGTGTAGGTCCGTCTTCGCCCACTCTAAAAGAATCGTGTGTCAAAACATATTTTACCGGTAATTCTTGAATTGCAGCTAATCGAATTGCCGGTTTCATATAATCTGAAAACACGAAAAAAGTAGCCACTACTGGGATAACACCTCCGTGAAGGGCAATTCCGTTAGCGATTGCAGTCATGGTCAATTCTGCCACACCCGCTTGTAAAAAGGCACCGCTGAAATCATTTTTTTGTAAAACAGAAGATTTTTTAAGAAAGCCATCCGTTTTATCACTGTTGGATAAATCAGCCGAAGAGACAATCATGTTTTCTACGTGTTCTGCCAAGTAAGCTAATACTGCTGATGAGGCATCCCTTGTCGCGGCATTTGCTTTTTGGACAACAGCACTCAAATCCAGTTCAGGAAGTTTTCCGGATAGAAACGAATCCATTTTTTGAGCCAATTCTGGATTTTCTTTTTTCCAAGTTGCTACACGTTGCTTTTTGTACGCAGCATCTTCAGATTTTTTGGCTTTTATTTGAGCATAATGTGTTGCTACATCATCATAAATGGCAAAAGGATCTTCAGGATTAGCCCCAAGGTTCAGTAAGGTTTTTATATAATCAGCCTTAGTGTCACCAATAGGTTTTCCATGCAATTCACATTCGCCTTCATAAATATCGCCAGTGGCGGTAACACACCCTTTTCCCATAATGGTTTTCCCAATTATTAAGGTTGGTTTTTCTGACTCTTCATTGGCATCGTTCAGTGCTTTTCTAATTTGCTCGTGGTCATGTCCGTCAATAGTGATGACTTTCCAACCCCAAGCTTCGTATTTCATAGCCGTATTCTCTGAAGTGACTTCCTCTGTCATGGACGAAAGCTGTACATCATTTGAATCATAAAACAGGATGAAATTGTTCAAGCCTAAATGTCCAGCTATTCTACCCGCTCCCTGTGAAATTTCTTCCTGAACGCCTCCATCAGTTATATAACCATATATTTTGTGATTAAAAATTCCTCTGAATCTCGCATCTAAAAATTTGGCTGCTATAGCTGCGCCCACTCCCATTGTATGTCCTTGTCCCAATGGTCCGGAAGTGTTTTCTATTCCTCTGAGTACGTCTACTTCCGGGTGGCCTGGGGTTACAGAGCCCCATTGCCTGAAGTTTTTCAGATCTTCTTTTTTGTAATTTCCTAACAAATAGTATTGGGAATACAGCAATGCGGAAAGGTGACCTGCATCCATAAAGAAACGGTCCCTAAATGGCCAATTCATTTCAGTAGGATCAAATTTTAAGAACTCACTGTATAAAATGTGCAAGAAATCAGCACCTCCCATAGCGCCTCCAGGATGGCCTGAATTCGCTTTTTCTACCATCGAAATAGCCAGTGCTCTACTATTGTCAGCCGCTAAAGTATCAATTTTTGTATTCATGTTTAAATTATAAAAATTAAATGTGTTTTGAATATTATAAGTAATAACCATTGTTTAATGTCGTGTTTTAAAATCAGGATAAAATTATGTAACAATCTGATTTAAAGTTGTTTTACTTAAAGTTAATTCTTTTGACTTTAAGACTTTTAAACTTTCGACTTACTTAATATAATTCGTTTTATTACTTGTGTCCAAAGTTTCATAAGTTGTAGCAAGTTTTACTTTTCCTCTATTATAATTAGACGCAAAAAATTTATTCTGACTAACCGACAAAATCAGTGTCGGATAAAAAATATTTATATTTATAGCAAAAATTAATTAGTAACAGCTTCTTTTTTAGTGACTATATATGAAAAAAATAATAAGTGTAAAAAATACATTTACAAATGTAGGCAAATTTTTTTAACAATGACAAATAAATTTTTTCTTGTAATTTTAAAATAAGAATTGCCTTTTATTTGTCAATAAAAAATGATATTCTTAACCCGTTGGGTGCAATTAATTTTTGATGATAATTTTCGTCAGTTCGAGTGATCCCGCTTTTGGGCGGGATTATATCGAGAACTAGAAAATTAGTATTAAAAACGGTTCTCGATACATTTTTTGTTCCGTTTTACTACACAAAAAACACTCGAACTGACGTTTTGAATAATTGCACCCAACGGGTATTCTTATTTTTTAAAATTGATTAAGCAATATAAAAATTGGGTTTTCTATAAAGAATTCCGAATGATTAACGTGCATTTGTTTTCTATTTGTTCTTTTGTACCTTTTAAAATCATCTGTGCCAAAATTTTTCCCATAGCTTCAAAATTCGTTGATATAGTTGTGATTCCGTTTTCAACTACTTTTTTAAGCGGTGTTTCGTTGTATGAAATAATGCCAAAATCGCTACCTAGATTTAAGTTTTGAAGCTTTGATTTTTCAATTACACGTACTAAATCCCTGTCACTTGGAATGATGTAAACTTCTCCTTTGTTAATTTTTCGATTTTTAAACTCGGTAATGATTTCATAATCGAAAGCAAAGTCTTTGCAAAAATTCTCAAAACCAATTCTCATTCCCAAAGGTTCACGAAATCCCGGGAAAATCATAATTAATTTTTCATATTTATCTAGTCTGGATTTCCCGTCCTGCAATCGGTCATATATGTCTTTTACAAAGTTTTGATACACTGCCGGGAAGTCTTTTAAATCAAGATTGGTTTGGTCTAAGATATACACATCATTAACTGGTAGGGTTTTTATGACTGATGCCGCCTCGACTAAATTGGTAGGCATGATAATGTATTTTGTATAGTTTCCATTACTGTCATTTATTAGTTTTTGGAAGACTCGAATGTTAAAATGATGAAAGAAAATGTCTACCTGAACATTTGTACCAACGTTTTCCAGAAACGAATTATACAGGTCTTCTTTGAAAATATTCAATTCGTCAAAAAGTAAAAAAATCCTTTGTTTTATAGTGACTTCGACACTTTTTATATAATAGCCTTTGCCCGGAATGGCATAAATAATTCCTCTTTTTTTCAATTCTTCATAGGCTTGCAAAACCGTATCACGGGACAAGGAGAATTCCAGACAGACTTTGTTTACAGAGGGAAGTTTATCGCCTTTTCGTAGTTTTTCGTGTTCTATTGCCTTCTCTAAGGAGAAAATGATTTGTTTGTATTTAGGAACTCCAAGGTTGTTCTGAATCGAAATTATTTTCATGCAGCAGTCAATTTTTTGGCAATATACAAAAACTGGTAGGTACTGGTATGTTAATAATAGCAATTATTTTACTTTTGGTTTTTAAGATTTCAAAATTAAATCATTAAAATTAAACACATATCACATTTTATGTCTGTTATATTAAATAGATTGTTTGATTTATACCAAATAGATAGTGTATTTGTTTTTTATAATTAGCGAATGAAAATGGAATTAAAGATTATTGGGTATGTAGCTTTCATTGTTGTATTGTGCAGCAGTAAAAATTTGTGATAGGCTATGAATTGATAGGTAAGTTACACATCGATGTAATATCTAAAAAGATTAATATTTTACGTTAACAATATAATATACAGTTTGAAAATTTACTTTAAAGTGAACAGAAACAACAATAATTCTGAATAAATTAATTTCGAGCTCAATTTCATTTTTTTTCTTTTCTTAAGAAAGCTACTAACTTTCTCTTTCTTTTTAAAAGGATAATTAAACAAAAAAATTATTAACCAACCAATTTTTAAAACCATGAATTTATGAAAACCATTAAGAACGTAACTCAGTTGTTAAGGATTAAATCATTCTTAACTTCTAAACTCACTTTGTCAATTATCATTATGATATCGTGTATTAGTTTGCAAGCTCAAAATACGATAAGGGGATCTGTTGTTGATCAAAAAACATCCCAGACTGTTATTGGTGCTTCGGTAGTTGTCAAAGGTTCTACTAATGGCACGATGACTGATCTTGATGGAAATTATGTGTTGAATGTAAGTGATCGAAATGTAACATTAGTGTTCTCCTACATTGGATATGTTAAAGTAGAAGAAGCTGTTAATGGCAGAGAAATCGTTAATGTAGTGCTTAGTGAAGAAAATAACACTCTAGACGAAGTTGTTATAATTGGATATGGTACCATTAAAAAAAGTGATATGACCGGAGCTGTAGGAGGCTTAAAGGCATCGCAATTAGATTCTCAAAGTAATACGAATTTAGGTAGTGCAATACAAGGGAAAATTGCTGGTGTAACAGTAGAATCGGCTGGTGGAGCTCCGGGTTCTGGAACCAGAATCCAGATTAGAGGTGCTGGGTCATTAAACAATAATAATCCGTTAATTTTAGTTGACGATATTGCAGTAGCATCAATGAATAACTTGAATCCCAATGATATTGAATCTATTCAAGTATTAAAAGATGCATCGGCAGCGGCTATTTATGGGTCTAGAGCTGCAAATGGTGTGATTTTAATAACGACAAAAAGCGGTAAAAAAGGAGATTTGAAAGTGTCTTTTGATTCTTCTTTTGGGTATGCAAGTGTAGCTAAAAAGTTAGATTTGTTAAATCAGGAGGAATGGGCAAAAGTGAGCACAGCAGCCTATACAGCAGCAGGAAAACAACCGTTAGATATTGCTTTAAATCCAGAAGTTTCTGGCGCAGGCATAAACTGGCAAAATGAAATATTCAGAACGGCTCCAACTAAAAATTACTCATTAGGACTTTCAGGAGGTTCTGATAATGTTAAATATAATATGTCATTAAGTTATTTTAATCAAGAAGGTGTTGTTAAGGAAACTAACTATGACCGTATTAATTTAAGAGTTAAATCGGATTATAAGAAAGGGATCTTCAAAATTGGTGAAACGATAATGTTGACCAAAGAAAAAAGAAAAGATTTACCAGGCGTTCCAGGACAAGGGAGAAATGTTGTAGGATCTGCGATATCTATGATTCCTGGTTTTGCTATTTATGACGAAAACGCTATTGGAGGTTATGGAGGAGCTTCTGGTTCAGTTACGGATATATTTAATCCAGTTGCGGCTTTGAATCTTTTTGATGTAAAAAATGATTATTACCAAGCATTAATAAACACTTATGCTGAAGCAAGTTTTTTTGATGGCTTTAAATATAAGTTAAACGTAGGTGCTACAATTTCGGAACATAAAGCTTATAATTATACGCCTCGTTATGAAGTGGGTGGTTTCTTCAAGAATTTAAGGAATACTTTGGCTGAAGGAAGTGATTTGAATCAGTATTACCAAATAGAAAACACATTGAATTATTCAAAAACTTTTGGAAAACATTCTGTTAATCTATTAGTGGGACACACCGTTTACGAAAACAAATTTCGTTCAATTTCAGGTTCAGTTTCAGGATTGCCTGATGGAATCTATGTGTTAGCAGGAGCAGAAGATCCCTCGATTGTAGGTTTGGCGAGTGAAAATAAATTAATGTCTTTCCTTGGTCGTGCTATTTATTCGTATGACAATAAATATATTTTCACTGCAACTTTTAGACGTGATGGTTCCTCTCGTTTTAGTCCAGAAAATAAGTGGGGAAATTTTCCATCTGTATCTGCAGCATGGGGAATTGGGAAAGAAGATTTTTTTAGCAAGCTAAATTTACCGGTATCTGAGTTAAAATTACGTGCTAGTTATGGGGTATTAGGAAATCAAGAAATTGGGGATTACCAGTATCTTGGGTTAATTTCTCCGGGAATAAGTTACGCAATGGGTGATCCAAATTCACTATGGATTGGTAATATTCAACAAGAATATCCTGCAATTGGTTTAAAATGGGAGTCAACAGCAACAGCTAACGTTGGTATTGATTTGTCTATGTGGAATGGTCAAATAGACTTTACTGCTGATTATTTTCAAAAAAACACGACAGATTTACTTTTACGCGTACCAATTCCATTGTCTGTTGGCTCTAGTAATGACCCTTATACTAATGCGGGTAAAGTTTCAAACAAAGGTTTTGAATTAGGGTTAACCTATAATAAAAAAGTAGGAGAAGTTAATTTTTCCGTTATTTCGAATATTTCTAGTGTAAAAAACCGTGTAGAAGATTTAAGTACAGGAAGCCAAATTCTTGCAGGTTCTAGTGGATCATTTCACGGAGCAGCAGTAACATATAGTAAAGTAGGGTATCCTATTTATTCTTTTTTCCTTGTTAAGACGGATGGTTTATTCAGATCTCAAGAAGAAATTGATGCCTATAATTTAAATGGAAATCCAATCCAACCAAGAGCACAAGTAGGAGACGTAAAATATGTTGACCTTAATGGTGATGGGCAAATTGATGGATCTGATAGACAATTTAGAGGCAGTGCTTTTCCTGATTTTGAATATGGTTTACGTCTTCAAGCGGACTGGAAAGGTATTGATGTAACTATAGCAGCTCAAGGAACTCAAGAGAATATGATATACAATGGTAATAATACGGATTTAGCAACTGTTAGGTCTAATATTAATTATTCTAGTGCAACATTAAATTCGTATACTTTCAATCCGAATTCAAATTTTCCAAGATTGGATATTGATGATTTAAATGATAATGGTGCGGATTACTCGGATCGTTTTCTTGAAAATGGATCTTACTTTAGAATTAAAACTGTCCAGATTGGATATACAATCCCAAATAGCTTAACTCAAAAATTAGCTATTGATCGCTGCCGCTTTTATGTTGCCGGAGACAACTTACACACTTTCACTAAGTACACAGGATATAATCCAGATGTTTCAAGTGATGGGCTTGGAGGTAGAGGGATTGATTATAAATCATATCCATTAAGTAAGACTATTACATTTGGAATTCAACTTAACTTTTAATTCAACAAAAATGAAAAAGAAATTAATCATAGTGTTTTTTATGGGTGGACTTGTAACGCTAAGTTCTTGTTCGGACAACCTTGAATTTGGTAACCCAAATAAATTAACAACAGAATCTTTCTGGCAAACTCCAGCCGATCTGGAGTCAGGATTAGCTACGGTATATAATACTTTAGTAGATAATAATAATGCAGGGTATTGGGAAATCCAAGCCATGCAATTAAAGGAAAATAGAACAGAAAACTTTATTGCTAGAAATGACGTTCCTGGACGTTTTGCAGTTGCTACTTATAAAAATAGTCCCAGCACAGCAGAAACTACAGGGATGTTTAAAGCTATGTATATAGGGATATTTCGTGCCAATCAGGTTATAAATTATGCTCCACAAATCAAAAATATCGATGAGACTAAAAGAGCGCAATTAGTAGCCGAAGCTAGTTTTTTAAGAGGACTAAATTATTTCAATTTAGTAATTGAATTTGGAAGTGTGCCAATATTTACTGATTTAGTAAAAGCCCCATCTGATTATTTCAAGGAAAAATCAACGGAAGAACAAGTTTGGAGCCAAGTAATTGCTGATTTTAAATTAGCAGCGACTAGTCCGTTACCAGAAATATATCCTGTGGCTTTAAAAGGAAGAGTAACTAAAAATACTGCTATTGCTTATCTTGGAAAAGCCTATTTATATAGAAAGGAGTGGGCAAAAGCTGAAGAGCAATTTGCTAAATTAGTAAATAATGAAGGGACGAATGGATATGGTCTTTTGGATGATTATGCTCAACTATTTGATGGCAAGCATGAAAATAGTAAAGAATCTGTATTTGAAATTCAGTTCAGTAAAGTAGGTGGAGCCACTATTTGGGGGGGAGAACCTTCGCAAAGAACAAGAGCTACAACAATGGCTCAAGAATGTGCTCCTGGTGAAGTAGGTGGATGGTTTGAGTTATTGCCTTCAAAAACATTATTAAATGCAATGACCAAAGAAAAAACGGTAGATGGAGATTTTGACCCAAGAGCAACAGCTACTTTGGCTTGGAACTATCCAGGAAGTGTATATTATAATGCTGATTTTGCAACAAAATTTGGAGCAAATGCCATTTGGATTAGAAAAAATCAAAACTGGTGGAATAACAATGAAGGAGACTGGAGATCAGAATTGAATGAGTATGCAATGCGTTATGCCGATGTACTTTTAATGCTGGCTGAAGCACAAACTATGCAAGGAAAAGTGGCTAGTGCTGCCTCTTTAGTTAAAAGAATTAGAGACCGAGCGAAGCTTACTAGTATTGTGATGACAGGATGGACTCAAACTCAAATGATGGACGAAATTATGCATCAAAGAAATGTTGAATTTGCTCGTGAAGGACTTCATTGGTACGATCTGCGACGATGGGGGACATTAGAAAAAGTGATTAGAGAGAGTTTAAGAGAAGGCTACAATAATTATTCGGCCAAATATAATTACTTTCCTATTCCAGAAAGTGAATTAAACAATAATCCTAAGATGACTCAAAATACCAATTGGTAATCTAGTGTAAAAATTAGTTTTCGGGTGTTATTATTTTATGAAAAAAACGGCTACAAAAGTTTATTGGTTTAATGATGTAGCAAATTTTGATACTAAATGAAATTTAAGATGTTGTCGAAAAACGTTTTTAATCCATTTATTGGATATAGACATTGGCTAACATTATAAATAAATTATAGTCTATAAAATTGATGTCTAAATAATCACACCCAATAACTAATAAGAATAAATAGTGACAAATGATTAATTGCTGTGCTAAAGCAATTAATCATTTGTCACTATTTTTAAACAAAACAGGGTTCCTTTACTTTTATAATGCAAACCAATTCCCTGAAAATTAAAGAACTAAATATAAGAATAGTTACCTAAAAAATAGTAAACATGAAAAAAAGAACAATTTTAACCAGCATTTTTGCTATTATTTCTTTAATTGTCTTTGCCCAAGAAGAAGAAAGTCGCAATGACTGGGAAAATCCTGAAGTATTTCAGATTAATCGTGAGCCAGCCAGAGCTGCATTTTTACCTTTTGCAGATGAGGCATCAGCAATTGCAGATGACTATACTCGTTCACCATGGTTTATGAGTTTGAACGGAAAATGGAAATTTAATTGGTCTCCTACACCGGATGAAAGACCAAAAGATTTCTTTAAAAAAGATTTTAATACAACCAATTGGAAAGAAATTACGGTTCCTTCAAACTGGGAATTGGGCGGGTATGGAATTCCTATTTACACTAACATTACCTATCCATTTGTCAAAAATCCACCATTCATTGATCATGCAGATAATCCAGTGGGGTCTTACCGACGTACTTTCGAGTTGCCAGAAAATTGGAACGAACGCCGTGTTTACCTTCATTTTGAAGCAGGAACTTCAGCAATGTATATTTGGATAAATGGAGAAAAAGTAGGCTATAGTGAAAACACGAAAAGTCCAACGGAATTTGATATTACTAAATATGTAAAAGCTGGTAAAAACCAGGTTGCTGTTGAGGTGTATCGATGGAGTGATGGTTCTTATTTGGAAGATCAAGATTTTTGGCGTTTGTCAGGGATCGATCGTGACGTTTACCTTTACAGTACTGCTAATACTCGTATTGCAGATTTCTTTGCCCGTCCTGATCTTGATGCCTCGTATAGAAACGGAAGTTTATCTGTTGATGTTAAACTTAAGAACATGAACAAGGCTGTAAAAAATAATCAAACTGTACTGGCTAAATTGGTGGATGCAACAGGAAAGGAAGTTTTTGCAAAAGCGTTTAAAATAAATTTAAAAGCAAATTCAACGGAATCAATTAGCTTTAATGAAAAAATAGATTCACCACTTTTGTGGAACAATGAAAGTCCTTATTTATATACTCTATTGCTTGTACTTAAAGATGATACTGGAAAGTCCGTGGAAACGGTTGCTACTCAAATCGGTTTCCGGAAAGTAGAATTAAAGAATGGACAGTTATTGGTTAACGGCATCCGAATCATGGTACACGGTGTAAATATCCATGAACACAATCCTAAAACGGGTCATTATCAAACTAAAGAAACCATGTTGAAGGACATTCGCCTGATGAAGCAATTAAATATCAATGCGGTTCGAAGCAGTCATTATCCGTCTAACCTGGAATGGGTGAAGCTGTGTAACCAATATGGTTTGTTTTTGGTAGACGAGGCTAATATTGAAACTCATGGTATGGGTGCTGAATTGCAAGGTTCCTTCGATAAAACAAAACATCCTGCGTATCTTCCGGAGTGGAAAGCAGCTCACATGGATCGCATTTACAGTTTGGTAGAGAGAGATAAAAATCAACCTTCTGTAATTCTTTGGTCTTTGGGTAATGAGTGTGGAAACGGACCTGTTTTTCAAGAGGCTTATAATTGGATAAAAAATAGAGATAAAACTAGATTGGTTCAATTTGAGCAAGCTGGTGAAGAAGAAAACACTGATGTGGTTTGTCCTATGTATCCTAGTATGGATTATATGAGAGAGTATGCTAAACGCAAAGAGGTGAAGCGTCCGTTTATTATGTGTGAATACTCACATGCTATGGGTAATAGTAGTGGTAATTTCCAGGAATATTGGGATATTATTCGGAGCAGCAATAATATGCAGGGAGGATTTATCTGGGATTGGGTAGATCAAGGGTTTGAGATGACAGATGAAGTAGGACGCAAATACTGGTCGTATGGTGGAGATATGGGAAGCCAAAATTATACCAACGATGAAAATTTCTGTCATAACGGATTAGTTTGGCCAGATCGTACGCCACATCCAGGTGCTTTTGAAGTAAAAAAAGTGTATCAGGATATTCTTTTCGCAGCAGTCGATTTAAAACAAGGAATTATTCAGGTAGAAAACGGATTTGGTTATACTAATCTTGATAAATATCGTTTCAAATATGAAGTTCTGAAAAACGGGATCGTTATCAAAACAGGAACTATTGCTATCGTTCTTGCACCACAATCTAAGAAACAGGTTCAGTTTGAATTACCAAAAATTGCTACTAAAGATGGAGTGGAATATCTTTTAAATATTTTTGCCTACACAAAAGAAGGTACGGAAGTGTTACCTCAAAATTATGAAGTAGCCCGCGAACAGTTTTCAATTGGAGAGCCTAAGTATTTTGTTAAAGCAGCAGGTGACAGTACAAATGCTACAGTTAAAGATGCTCAAGACGATATAACTCTTAGTGCAGCTGGAGTTGAAGTCACCATAAATAAGAAAACTGGTTTAATGCAACAATACAAATCTAACGGAGACTATTTTTTCAATCAAATGCCAGTTCCAAATTTTTGGCGTGCTCCAACGGATAATGATTTTGGAAATTATATGCAAGTTAGCAGTAATGTTTGGAGAACTGTAGGGAGATTCAGTAGTTTGGATACTATGGAGGTTAAAAAGGTAGCCGGAAAAACAATAGTAGTAGCTCGCCTTTTCTTAAAAGATGTAGCGTCTTATTATACTATTACGTACACAATGGATTCTGACGGTAGTTTAACCGTACAGAATTCATTTAAAGCAGGAAAGAATCCATTGGCCGAAATGCCTCGTTTTGGAATGTTGTTCTCTCTAAAAAAAGAGATGGATAATTTTAGTTACTACGGAAGAGGACCTTGGGAGAATTATCAAGATAGAAACACATCATCTCTGAAAGGAGTTTACGAAAGTAAGGTTGCTGATCAATATGTTCCTTATACACGTCCTCAAGAAAATGGATATAAAACGGATGTTCGTTGGTTAACACTTACAAATAATTCAGGAAATGGAATTGAAATAGAAGGTTTACAGCCATTAGGGGTTAGTGCATTACATAATTATCCAGAAGATTTTGATCCAGGTTTAACAAAAAAACACCGTCATACAAATGATATTACACCACGAAATGAAGTAGTGATTTGTGTCGATTTAGCGCAAAGAGGTCTAGGTGGAGATAATAGTTGGGGCGCTATGCCACACGAACAGTACCAATTGAAAGATAGAGAGTACAGTTATGGCTTTGTTATTAAACCTAAAAGGAAATAAAAAATTAAAATTTCGTTCCTTTTTAGTATTTATGAATTGGAGTGAAATAAATTAATATTATACAAATGAAGCTGTTAAAATTAATTGTTATGAGAGAAAAACTAAAATTCTATTTCAATAAAAAGAGCATTTTTATATTGTTTTTTATGTTTAGTGCAATCAGTTTTTGGGCGCAAAAAGTTACAATACCTATCGCAACCAATAGTAATATGATGTTGCTGCAGACAGATAGTAATAATCGCTTGATGACAGTCTATTTTGGGAAACCCCTAGCAAATATAAGTGAATATCCATCAGCTTCTTTGGCTTATAATTTCAAGGATGATAATGCTGGAATTTATAATGGAGTTTATACTCCTGCAGGAACTTGGAATCTTTCGGAACCAGCTGTTCAAGTAAAGCATGCTGATGGAAATCGCTCTTTGGAGCTTAAATATATAAGTCATAAAACGGAAAAAATTGATACGAATTCCTCTATTACAACTATTGTTTTAAAAGATCCTGTTTACCCATTTGAGGTGACTTTATTTTATAAAGTTTGGCCAAAAGAAAATGTAATTGAGCAATGGTCAGAAATAAAACACAATGAAAAGAAGGCTGTTCTATTGCAAAAATTTGCGTCAGCTAATTTATATTTTACTAATAAAGATTTTTACTTGACTAGTTTTCAAGGGCAGTATTTAAAGGAAATGCAGCCTATTCAGTCAAAACTTTCACAAGGAATCAGAACAGTAGATTCTAAACTGGGAACAAGAGCAATGTTGCTTCAAAACCCAAATTTCATTTTGTCTTTTGGGAAGCCTACTTCAGACACTGAAGGGACAGTTATGCTTGGACAATTGGCTTGGAGTGGTAATTTTAAATTAGATTTTGAGGTTGACTCGTATAAGAATCTTCGTCTTATTGCTGGGGTTAACCCATATGCCTCTGAATATCTTTTGCCAGCGAATCAAGTTTTTAAAACCCCGTCTTTGATATATGCTTTATCTAATAATGGTACTGGTGAGGCAAGTAGGAATCTTCATGATTGGGCAAGGAAATACAGAGTGTTGGATGGTGAAGGAGAACGTCTTACGTTGTTAAACAACTGGGAGGCGACTTATTTCGATTTTGATGAAAATAAAATTGCAGATTTATTTAAAGATGCTAAGGACATTGGAGTAGATATGTTTTTGTTAGATGACGGATGGTTTGGAAATAAATATCCTAGAAATGATGATAAAGCAGGTCTTGGAGATTGGAAAGAAAATGCAAAGAAGTTACCTCATGGATTAGGTTATTTAGTAAAAGAAGCTAAAAAAGAAGGGGTTAAATTTGGAATTTGGATCGAACCTGAAATGGTAAATCCTAAAAGTGAGTTATATGAAAAGCACTTGGACTGGGTAATTCGACAACCGGAAAGACCGGAAGTATATTATAGAAACCAATTAGTGCTTGATTTGTCAAATCCAGAAGTACAGGATTTTGTGTTTGGGATTGTAGACGACCTTTTTGTTAAAAATCCGGAATTGGCATTTATAAAATGGGATTGTAATGCGGTTATTTACAACGCGTATTCAGCCTATCTTAACAAAAAAGGTATTCCACAATCTAATTTATATGTTGATTATATAAGAGGGTTATATAAAGTACTAGAAAGAATCCGTGTTAAATATCCTAAAGTTCCTATGATGTTATGCTCAGGCGGAGGAGGACGTGGAGATTATGAACTGTTAAAATATTTTACAGAATTCTGGCCGAGTGATGACACTGAGCCTTTAGAAAGAATATTTATACAATGGGATTATTCGTATTTTTTTCCCTCTATTACAACGGATAACCATGTCACTGACTGGGGAAAACAGCCGTTAAAATTCAGAGTTGATGTAGCAAGTATGGGTAAATTAGGGTTTGATATTGTGGTTAGTCATTTAAGCGATAAGGATAAGTTGTTCTGCAAAGACGCAATAAAAAATTATAGCTCATTCAAAAATATTGTTTGGCATGGTGATTTGTATCGTTTAGTGAATCCACATGAAAATGATATTTCTGCATTAATGTATGTTGATAAAGACAAGAGTAAGGCAGTTGTTTTTAATTATTTGGTTAACAATCGATTTATGTTGACAGCAACTCCACTTCCAGTCGTTTTGAAAGGATTAGATCAAAATAAAAAATATGCAGTAAAAGAATTAAACATATATCCAGGAGCCAGTTCTACGATCCCCTCTGAAAATGTTTTTTCAGGTGATTTTCTTATGAAGGTGGGGATTAATCCAAATGTAAATTTACAAAGAACAAGTGTCATCCTTGAAATTACTGAAGTGGAATAAGATAAAAATGTGGTATGTATACAAAGGTTTTGACTTAGTAATTAACCCTCGAATAGTAAACATTCGAGGTTTTTTTAACACTTAAAAACTGGTAGGTACTGGTATGTATTTTTAGACAATTATTTTACTTTTGGTTTTTAAGATTTCAAAATTAAATCATTAAAATTAAACACATATCACATTTTATGAGTAATAATATAATGAAATTATTTGGTTTAACAGCTTCCAAAGAAAGGGTTGATTCGTGTGAATTAACTAATAAAAATGGAATGAGGCTTAAAGTAACTAATTATGGCGCGACTATTATCTCATTAAAAATACCACTGAAAAATGGTGAATTTGTGGATGTAGTATTGGGTTTTGATACTTTAGATGCTTATATAAAATCATTTGATCTGGAAAGTGCGCCATACTTTGGAGCGACTGTTGGACGTTATGCCGGCAGAATTAATAATGGCTTTTTTAGTTTGAACGGAAAAGATTTTCATTTAAATAAAAACAATAACAATAATTCGTTACATGGTGGAAATATTGGATTTAGTCAAAAAATGTGGAGGGTGAAAAATGCGAAAGAAGGCAAAAACCCGGCTATTACTTTCGCATATTTTAGTCCTGATGGGGAAGAAAATTATCCAGGGGGCTTATCAGTAGAAATTACCTATATGGTGTCGGAAGACAATGAATTGATTATAGAGTATAAAGCCATTTCAACCGAAGATACAGTTGTGAATTTAACCCATCACAGTTATTTTAATCTCGATGGTCACGATTCTGATATTTTAGAGCAGGAGTTAATCGTTAACTCTCAAAAAATGGTAGAGACTACTGATCAAAATAGTCCAACTGGTAGGTTTTTGGATTTAGATAATAAACCTTTCGATTTTAATAAACCTAAAAAGTGTCCCTCAAAAATTGATGCCACTTTTATATTAGAAAAGAAAAATGAATTTGCTGCTTCCCTTTTTAATAAAAAAAATAATTTGAAAATGTCTGTTTACACCAATCAGCCCGCGGTTCATATCTATGTTGGTGGTAATTGTTTTAATACAATAAAAGGGAAAGATAACGCAGATTACCATGCTTTGAGCGGTATTTGTTTTGAAGCGCAAAATTTCCCGGATGCGCCCAATCACGAACATTTCCCTAATGCTATTCTAAAAAAAGGTGAAATATATTATCATAAAACAAGTTATAAATTCCAATCTTTTTAAAATGAAAAATAGTAAAACTATATTGTCGTTGTTACTGTCGTTTCTGTTTTTTACGTCTTGTAATTCTCAAATGAATGTGGATCATACGCCAGCTCCAACGGTTTCTGCTTTTGCAAAAGGAGCAGATGTGGGATGGTTGCCGCAGATGGAAGGTACTGGATATAAATTTTATGATACTGATGGTATTGAAAAAGATTGTTTACAACTCCTAAAGGACAGAGGAATGAATACCATTCGGCTTCGTGTTTGGGTCAATCCAAATGACGATAAAGCCAGTGGGCATTGCAGCAAGGAAGAAACCGTTGTCATGGCTTTGCGTGCGCAAAAAATGGGAATGCGCATCATGATCAATTTTCATTATAGCGATTCGTGGGCAGATCCTGCCAAACAATTTAAACCCAAAGCATGGGAAAACCATACTTTTCAGGAGTTAATGACGGATGTGTATGATCATACTTTTGATGTTTTGAGTGCCTTGAAATCAGCAGGAGTTACTCCGGAATGGGTTCAAGTAGGCAATGAAATTCCAGGCGGTATGATGTGGCCGGAAGGCAGCACTAAAAATTGGAGCCAACTCGCACAATTACTCAATAAAGGCTACGAAGCAACAAAAGCCATTGATCCTAAAATCAAAGTAATTGTTCATCTTGACGAAGGAAATAACAATGAAAAATTCCGCTGGTTTTTTGATAATGCGACTGCTAATAATGCAAAGTACGATGTGATTGGATTGTCCTATTACCCTTTTTGGATCAAGAAAGATTACACAGAAACTATTGGGGATTTAGCGTATAATCTAAACGATATGGTTGCCAGATACAACAAAGAAGTGATGGTTGTAGAAGTTGGTGGCGAATATGACAAAGTGCAAAATACGTACGAAATGTTAGCAGCAACAATCAAAGCAGTCGAAGCGGTACCAAATAACAAAGGACTTGGCGTAATTTATTGGGAACCACAAGGAGAAAAAAGTTGGAGCGGTTATTCCCTGAGTGCTTGGCAGTCTGACGGAAAACCATCAATGG
This sequence comes from Flavobacterium sp. RSP49, assembly GCF_003968735.1. NCBI lineage: Bacteria > Pseudomonadati > Bacteroidota > Flavobacteriia > Flavobacteriales > Flavobacteriaceae > Flavobacterium > Flavobacterium sp. RSP49. The sequence continues at coordinate 174,176 of NZ_RYDN01000003.1, forward strand.
CTTTGGATGCGTTTAAAGGATAGGTTTGATTCGATAAATTATTAAAACATATAAGTCAAATAAGCTTTTAATTTGAATATAATCAAGTGAAAATTAATAGTTCATTTGAGCAAAGGCAGATAGCCTTGCTAAGAATGGTTAAAATTAATTACAGTAGCTATTAAATAATAGATAGATTTAAAATGAAGAAATTGATACGTATTCTTGTTGTATTTTTAGTATTTACACAAGTGGTTTTGTCTCAAACACGAGCCGTTAAAGTGTTAAATACAAATTGGAAATTTCAAAAAGGCGATTTTGAGGAGGCGCATAAAGTGAATTTTAATGATTCGAAATGGGAATCGGTAACCGTTCCGCATGACTGGGCAATTTACGGTCCCTTTGATAAAAATGTAGACATTCAAAAGGTTGCCATCGTTCAAAACGGAGAAAATGTTGCTACCGAAAAAACGGGACGAACAGGAGCTTTGCCTCATATTGGTGCGGCCTGGTACCGCAATACATTTACATTGCCAAAAGATTCAAAAGGGAAAAAAATAATTTTACTTTTTGAAGGGGCAATGAGCGAACCTCAAGTGTATCTAAACGGAAAAAAGGTTGGAGAATGGGCGTATGGCTATAGTTATTTTTATTTTGATGTTTCCAAATTTATACAAGAAGGAGCCAACACATTGTCAGTAAAACTAACCAATAAAGAGTTTGCTTCCCGCTGGTATCCCGGTGCCGGTTTGTATCGAAATGTAAGCGTTATTGTAAAAAACAACGAAAGCATTGACCAATGGGGGCAGTTTATAACTACTCCTTTTATAAGTTCAGCAGTAGCCAAAGTAAATATTAGGACCAAAGCTTCTGGCGAAAACACTCGTTTAGTCACCACTGTTTTTGATGCCGAAGGACATAAACTAAATTCAGAGGAGTCGGCTATACCATTTGGAAATGAGTTCGATCAAAATATAAAAGTAGAAAAGCCAAAATTGTGGAGTCCCGAAACGCCTTACTTGTACAAAGCGGTTTCCCAATTGTATGTTGGAAAAGAACTAAAAGATGAAATTTCAACCCGTTTTGGAATTCGAGAAATAAAATACGAGCCCAATAAAGGCTTTAGTCTTAATGGAACGATAACCAAATTTAAAGGAGTTTGTCTGCACCACGATCTGGGTCCCCTTGGCGTTGCAGTGAATAAAGCCGCGTTGCGCAGGCAAATGAAGATATTAAAAGATATGGGTTGTAATGCGATTCGCAGTTCGCACAACATGCCCTCTTTTGAGCAACTGGAGTTGGCAGATGAAATGGGTTTTATGTTTTTGGCAGAGAGTTTTGATGAATGGGCAAAGCCAAAAGTAGAAAATGGGTATCATCGTTTTTTTGAGGATTATGCCGAAAAAGACATCGTAAATCTCGTGCAGGCAACACGAAATCATCCTTCTATTGTGATGTGGAGTTCTGGAAATGAAGTGCCGGATCAATGGGGAGAAGCTGGTGTAAAACGAGCCAAATGGCTGCAGGAACTATTTCATAGAGAAGACCCAACACGTCCGGTAACGGTTGGTATGGATCAGGTAAAAGCGACTATGGAATCTGGTTTTGGAGCTGTACTGGATGTTCCAGGATTGAATTATCGGGTGCATTTATATGATGAGGCATTTGCAAAATTTCCGCAAGGGTTTATTTTAGGTTCCGAAACAGCTTCAACAGTTAGCTCCAGAGGGATTTATAAATTTCCTGTGGTTCAAGAAAAAATGAAACAATATCCTGATTTCCAGTCTTCCTCTTACGATTTGGAAGCGTGTAGCTGGTCTAATGTACCCGATGAAGATTTTGTGTTTCAGGATGATAAACCTTGGGTCATTGGCGAGTTTGTTTGGACAGGGTTTGATTACTTGGGCGAACCTACGCCTTATGATGAAAGCTGGCCGTCCCGAAGTTCTTACTTTGGAATTAATGATTTAGCGGGTTTACCCAAAGACCGTTATTATTTATACCGAAGCCGTTGGAATACAAAGGAATCAACCCTGCATATTTTACCGCATTGGAACTGGGAGGGCCGTGAAGGAGAAGTAACCCCTGTTTTTGTCTATACAAGTTACAACAGCGCAGAACTTTTTATCAATGGCAAAAGTATGGGAGTCCAGAAAAAAAATAAAAACACACCCCAAAACCGCTACCGCCTGATGTGGATGGATGTAAAATATGAGCCGGGAACGGTAAAAGTGGTGGCTTTTGATGACAATGGTAAAGCCGTTGCTGAAGAAGAAGTACGTACTGCTGGCAAGCCGTACCAAATTGTTTTAGATGCTGACAGGAAAACAATCACTGCCAATGGCGAGGATATATCCTTCGTAACAGTATCTGTAGTCGATAAAAATGGAATTATTTGTCCTACGGCGACGAATCAGTTAAAATTTAAGGTTTCAGGAGCGGGTACTTACAGGGCTGCCTGCAATGGCGATGCCACTTCTCTCGAAATGTTTCATCAAGATACCATGAAACTTTTTAGCGGAAAATTGGTAGTGCTTGTAAAATCGACCACAGCTGCCGGTATTATAAAACTGGAAGTAAATGGCGCTGGGCTTAAGAGTGGCAAACTGAGCTTGGTATCGGAGAAATAAATAAAAAAGGTGACAAATTAATGCAACTCTACTTTTAAAACAAAAGATGTAAAAAAAATAAAATTGTGGTTCAAGTATTAAATACGGCTTTTAAATCGAATACTTTAACAATTTCAAAACAATAATAATTTTAAGAAAATGAACGATTTATTAATAAAAAATACCATTGCTTTCTTTGAAAAAAGTTTTGGAACTGAACCACAAAAAATTGTTCTTTCCCCGGGCAGAATCAATATTATAGGAGAGCACATTGATTACAACGATGGTTTTGTTTTGCCTGCAGCGATCGATAAAATTATTTGTTTTGCTTTCGAAAAAAACAATTCGGATACCGCTAAAATTGTGGCTATAGATTTGAATGACGAGTTCGAAGTTTATACACACGAAGAGCAAAATCAGACGGATAGTGTATGGACAAATTACCTGCGTGGTGTTCTGAATCAATTGAAAAGGAACGGTTATTCCGTGGAGGGTTTCAATTGTGTTTTCAGCAGTAATATTCCGGTTGGTTCCGGTTTGTCATCTTCGGCGGCTTTAGAATGTGGCTTTTTGTATGGTTTAAATGAACTGTTCAATTTGAAAATTAAACCCATTGATATTGCGCTTATGGGACAAAAAGCAGAACATTGGGTGGGAATCAATTGCGGAATTATGGACCAGTTTTCCAGTGTAATGGGTCTTGAAAACAAAGTCATAAAAATTGATTGCAGGACATTAGAATATGAATACCATAGTGCTAATTTTAGTGATTACTCCTTAGTTTTATTCGATAGTAATGTCAAACATTCCTTGTTTAGCTCGGCTTACAATACCAGACGGAAAGAATGTGAAGAAGGAATATCGATAATTAGTGCTTATTTCCCGGAAATTAGTAGTTTTAGAGATTGTAAAGAAGAGGACGTTTGGAGTCTAAAAGATAAAATGTCTGCGAATGTTTTCAAAAGGAGCCTTTTTGTAGTGAAAGAAATGAATCGCGTGAAACTGGCTTGTGACGCTTTGGATGATGGAAAAATTGAAGTTTTAGGACAGCTAATGTTCAGTACGCACGAAGGATTATCATTGGATTATGAAGTGAGTTGCGCCGAATTGGATTTTTTAGTACACACGGTGAAAGAAGACAAATCAGTGATAGGCTCTCGATTAATGGGCGGCGGTTTTGGCGGTTGTACCATTAATTTGATTAAAAAAGGACAAGAAGAGCGAATTAAAAAGCAGCTTTCTACTCTTTATTTAGATAAATTTGGAATAGAATTAAAAATTTATGATGTTAAAATCGGAAACGGAACATCACTTTATAACAATAAGTTAGAATGAAAAACTTTGATATCAACGAAGATCCGCACAGACGCTTTAATCCATTAATTAACGAATGGGTGCTGGTTTCTCCACACCGTTCGAAACGCCCTTGGCAAGGGCAAAATGAAGTGGTACCTTCGGATGCATTGCCCGAATATGACCCGACTTGTTATTTGTGTCCAGGGAATGTTAGAGCGAATGGAATGGTAAATCCGGATTATGAAAGTTCTTTTGTTTTTGAAAATGATTTTGCTGCTTTAAAACAAGAAGAAATAGCTTTTGAGGAAAATATAAGCGAGACTTTTTTTAGAGCAAAACCAGAAAGAGGAATTTCTCGAGTGGTTTGCTTTTCGCCAAAACACCACTTGACATTGCCAGAAATGCCGGCCGAAGCGATTGAAAATATCATTCGTACCTGGCAACAAGAATATACGGAATTAGGTGCTGTGGACTACATCAATCACGTTCAGATTTTTGAAAATAAAGGAAGTGCGATGGGGTGCAGCAATCCGCATCCGCACGGACAAATTTGGGCGCAATCATCTTTGCCAACCGAAGTGGAAAAAACGCAAACTAATCTAAAATCGTATTTTGATAAACACAACAGAACTCTTTTTCAGGATTATTTACAAGAAGAAATGAAACTGGACGAACGCATTGTTATTGAGAATGATCATTTCGTGGCATTAGTCCCTTTTTGGGCGATTTGGCCCTATGAAACTATGATTGTCAGCAAACGAAATGTGACTAAAATAACTGATTTCACGGCAACTGAAGTGACGGATTTTGCAATTATTTTAAAACATTTGACAACCAAATACGATAACCTTTTTGAAACATCTTTTCCATATTCATCCGGAATTCATCAGTCGCCAACAGACGGAGAATTGCATCCGGAATGGCATTTTCACATGCATTTTTATCCACCGTTATTGCGGTCTGCAACCGTAAAGAAATTTATGGTAGGGTATGAAATGATGGGTGAATCGCAAAGGGACATCACGGCGGAGAAAAGTGTAGCCGTTTTAAGAGCGCAATCGAATGTACATTATAAAAATAAGTCGTGAAAATAGTTGTTACTGGAGGTCTGGGATTTATTGGTTCGCATACCGTAGTCGAATTGCAAAACGAAAACTTTGAAGTTGTAATCATTGATAATTTGTCTAATTCATCAATTGACGTTTTGGATGGCATAGTAAGAATTAGTGGTAAGAAGCCATTTTTTGAACAAATAGATTTGAGAGATAAAGCAGCAGTTCACGCTTTTTTTAAGAAGCATGATGATGTGGAAGGAGTGATTCATTTTGCTGCCTCCAAAGCTGTCGGCGAAAGCGTGAAAGAACCTTTATTGTATTATGAAAACAATGTTGCGTCATTAATTTATATTTTGCAGGAATTACAGAAAAAACCAGAAGCTAATTTTATTTTTAGTTCTTCTTGTACCGTTTATGGTCAAGCCAAAGAGATGCCAATTGCTGAAACGACACCAATTCAAACGGCAATGTCACCGTATGGTAATACCAAGCAAATAGGAGAGGAGATTATTGCTGATGTTACGAAAGTAAGTACTATCAATGCTATTCTGTTGCGCTATTTTAATCCTATCGGGGCGCATCCGTCAGCTGAAATTGGAGAACTGCCTATGGGTGTGCCACAAAATTTGGTTCCTTTTATTACACAAACCGGAATGGGTTTACTTGCTTCATTGTCCGTGTATGGGAATGATTACCCAACGCTTGACGGCAGCTGCGTTCGCGATTATATACACGTAGTCGATTTGGCGAAAGCCCATGTGATAGCCTTGCAACGATTAATAGACAAAAAGAATGCGGATAAATTAGAAGTTTTTAATCTGGGAACCGGAACCGGAAGCTCAGTGCTGGAAGTGATTAAGGCTTTCGAGAAAGTTAGTGGACTAAAATTACCTTACACCATTGTTCCAAGGCGCGAAGGCGATGTGACTTCGGTTTTCGCCAATACGGATAAAGCAAATACCATTTTGGGTTGGAAAACACAATCAACTCTCGAAGAAGCGATTGCTAGTGCGTGGAAGTGGGAGCAGAAGGTTAGAAATAATACTTAAATTTTCAGGAATCAATTTTTATTGTCAAACAGGTATAAAATATCCGTTTGCATAGGTGAGTAAGAATTCTTTTTTTATGATTTAACCTATATTGCCATTATAAATGTAAAAAACACATTTATAATGATGTGAATAATAATTTTTAATTTACATTTGACTTTCATAATTCTTAAAAAAATAATAAAATTAAAATACATATCACATTTTACAATTAATTATATGATGGAATTAAGCGCTTTTAAGCTAATCTAAATGTAATTTGTAAAAAAACATGATAATTACACTTTACTTAAAAAAATACAAAAATTTCATTCATTTATATTAATTTCCATAACACAATTTACTCATGAACCAAAACCTTGCTTTAGCTGATTACGCAGTATTTATTATCTATTTTATCGTGGTGTCCACATACGGCTATACCGTTTATCGCAAACGAGAGAAAAACGAACATGATGCCAAAGCTTATTTCCTTGCTGAGGGAACACTGACTTGGTGGGCTATTGGAGCTTCATTGATTGCATCCAATATTTCAGCTGAACAGTTTATTGGAATGAGTGGGGAAGGATTCTTTTTAGGGATTGCAGTAGCCGCTTATGAGTGGATTGCCGCAATCGCTTTGATTATTGTTGCCGTTTGGTTTATTCCAGTTTATTTGAAAAACAAGATTTACACCATGCCACAATTTTTAAAAACAAGGTATAACGAATCAACTGCTTTAATTATGGCCGTATTCTGGTTGTTTTTATATGTATTTGTAAATCTTACTTCTATTTTATATTTAGGTGCTGTTGCCATTAATGGATTAGCCGGTGGCGAATATTTACACGCTATTATGATCGGGCTTGCCGTTTTTGCTTTAGTGATCTCCTTAGGAGGTATGAAAGTGGTGGCCTACACTGATGTAATTCAAGTTGCTGTTTTAATTATAGGTGGATTGGTTACGTCATATATTGCTTTGACTACCGTTGGACAATATTTTGGAGTTGGAGAAAATGCAATTGCAGGATTTAAGGTATTAATGAGAGAAGCTCCGGAGCACTTCAAAATGATTATTCCAGAACCAACAGCTACTTCTTCTCAAAATGATATCAATAAATATCTTACTTTCCCTGGAATGATGTCTTATTTGGCCGGTATCTGGATTATTAATCTTAATTATTGGGGTTGTAACCAATACATTACCCAGAGAGCTTTGGGTGCCGATTTACAAACGGCGCGTACCGGTATTTTGTTTGCAGGTATTTTGAAATTATTAATGCCGCTTATCGTTATGTTGCCAGGTATTGCGGCTTATGTTTTGTATGAGAATGGACATCTGCCTCAATTAGTGGGTGGGAAAGATGGTGCGTATTCTGCTGTGTTAACGTTTTTACCAACAGGTTTAAAAGGATTGTCTGTAGCTGCTTTAACAGCTGCTATTGTTGCGTCTTTGGCAGGAAAAGTGAATAGCATTTCTACTATTTATACATTAGATGTGCATAAAAAATACATTCAAAAAGACGCGAGTGATCGAAGCCAAGTCAACATAGGAAGATATGCTGTTTTTGCAGCCATGCTTTTGGCTGTCGTATTTACTTGGAATGATATCTTAGGAATTGGTGGTGTAGGTGGGTTTACTTATATCCAAAAATATACAGGGTTTATCAGTCCGGGGGTTTTTGCGATGTTTTTCCTTGGAATGTTCTGGAAAAGAACCACGGGTACTGCCGCAATAATAGGGGTTATTTCAGGTTTCTTGTTGTCGGTTTTATTTAACGAATTTGCGCCGGAATTGTTTGGAAATGAAACATTATTATACACCGCCTACACCAATGGAAAAGGAGGATATGAAATACCATTTCATATTTGTATGGGATTGTCATTTATGTTTACCATGCTAATTATGATTGCAGTGAGTTTTGCTGGACCGAAAGTGAATCCAAAAGCTTTTGAATTAGATGCTCAAATGTTTAAGGTGAAACCTCAGACAACAGTATTGATTGTTATTATTTTATTGATTATTTTTGCTTTGTACGCGAAATTCTGGTAGTTGTATAACAAGTAGTTTAGCATATAGGAATAAAGTCATTGCCGTTTAGTTAAGAAATGTTTGTTGTACCAAATGATCTTTACTAAACGGCATTTACTTTTAAATACATGTTGAAGTATTACCAAAAGAATTAAAATCGGTGCCTATCGAAAATTCTTTGAACCATTCAAAATAAATTGAGATTAGGTAAGATGATCTGTTATCCCAACAGATATGCTATAACTTGTACGTTTAGCCGACTAGTTATATAGAATTATAAAGGGGATCGAAAGAATAATAGGTATTGATTATATAGAAAATTGTCTTGTCCTGAATAACCGATACAGATTATTAGATAAAAATATTTAATTAAACACTTGCAAAAACGTTTTTGC
>NZ_RYDN01000040.1:0-19744 GCF_003968735.1 Flavobacterium sp. RSP49
AGCGGAATTGATAGTTCACCTCTGTTTTCCTTTGAATAAATTTAGTGTTTTTTATCTAATACAAAGTAAAGGCGGATATGTAAGCGGTTAGAAGGCGGTTTTGCAAACCGTGCCCGCAATGAGCATACAATACAAAATCAAACAAAAAGAACAAGTCTCAATACTAAAACAACTCCTTGAGAATTGAATATTTGAGACATTCGCTCCAATAGGAGTCCGAATAAAAAATAGAAAATGAGACTATTTCACAAGTTGTGAGACAGGCTCTTTTTTGCTTATAGTGTAGCTATGTTTTTTTTAAATAGACTTTAAATAGTTTTTTAGAAGCAAAGCTTTCAATGAGATTTAGCAAGATACTTTTTTTACCCCCAGCTGGTCCTAGCGGAAATAATCGCAATGGCTAGAGCGACGCCTCTGGCTCGTGCCCACAAAGAAAATCAATAACAAAAGCCACTTCATTACGGAGTGGCTTTTGGTTTTTAAACAACTGCTCCGCAAAGTGTGCCGCGATAATGCTGCGCAATAGTCTCTTACTTTGCGCCCGCTACAACAATGATTTACAATAATAAGAAAAGAAAGCCTCTCAATAGTCTTTTTTTATTATTATCAAATAAAAGCTTCCGTTCAGTTATAATCACAATGTTTCAGTCTCTGTTAACTTCTCCATTTCCATTATCTGTGATTTTTTTTATCACAGTTAAGAGTGGGCATATTTAAATGTAATAATCCCATTTAAATCTAATATCCCGCTACGCAAAGTGTTCCTCAATAATACGTATTACAATTTGTTATCTACCAAATATAAATGATTTTAACACGATTATTTATACGTAGATATACCTGATTATTTAAAATCTCTTCATCCTATTATCCAATACACTCAGATACTTCTCTTTCATAGTGTCAGACAAAAAAGACACTTCTACAAGTTCAATCCATTTAGACAGGCTTTTATTCATATCAGCTAAAATAGTGGTAACCGTTTTATCATTAAGTCCTAAGCGTTCTTTTGCGTAATACTCTATTAATTCCGTTGATTTGAAATTGCTCTTTTTACCTTTAAGAGATAGCGCTAATTCTTCCTGTGGATTTTTAACGGAAATGGAGGAATTTAAAAAGTCATAAACTGGGGTCAAAGTGGTTTTTCCCGCTTTTGTAATTACCGAAAAGTTCTTTAAATGCATATCTTCGTTACCTGTTATAAAACAGAATAAAACTCGTTTAAAAAAATCTGCTTTCTCTATAGCAGGAAAAGTGCAGTATTCATCAATCACTTTGACTAACTTTTCCATAGTATAATCATACTTGGTATCTCTTGAGCTTCCTGTCAGTTGTGCAAAATCTTCCGTAGCATATTTTTTTCCTTTACTGTATCTGTCAAATCGTTTAATAAAATAAGAAAGACTCCCATCTTTTGAATAAACCAATCCATGAAGAGGCACATCAAGCCCATACACTTTTGCCATCTTCATAGTTACATCTTCATTTTCTGGCAATTCAGGAAAAATGTCATTTTGAGGTTTTATAATATAATTACCAAATTGATCTACAATTTCAAATTGTTGATTTGCTACTGAAATAACAGCACTTAATTTAGGTTGAACTCCTTGAATGGATAATTTCTTAGCACGATTTGCCGCTTCTTGCCTTTGTTCAGCAGCTGTAAATGGTAAATCATGTAATGTAGTAAGTTTAGGAGCAATCATCCGAAGTCCTTTTTCGCTATATTTTTCAGTGCCACATAGTTCGTAAGTGATTGGACATCTATTCATCTTTCCATTCTTTTACCGTTACTGCTCCTACCAAATCATTTCCTGTTGCAATTAGTTGTGAGAAATAATCATATTTGTCAATTTTACCAATTTTTAAAAGCCCTTCGAGCATAATTCCTTCTGGCAACAATCCTTCAAAAAAAGAGGGAAATTTGGCAAATGAATATGTTTTAGTATTTAAAGGCATTGTCAGTGATACAGGTTCGCCCTCATAATTGTGATCATAGATAAATTCATATCCTCCAGTAGTATTCTCACTCAATATTCCTGCTCTTTTGTTGTGAACAAATATGATTGCTTTTTTCATAATTATTTATTTATTGGGCTTTTAAACTGAACTTCAATGTTTAGTACTTTTAGAACAGCTAAAAGATTATTCCAGCTAACCGTTTCTTTATTTTTTTCAATATCAAAAACTGTAGTCTTCCCTACACCTGCTAGATTAGCCAATTCTAATTGTGTTAATCCTGCTTGCTTACGATGCTCTTTTATGAAGAGACCTAAATTAAAATCATTCATTTTTACCGCTTTAACAGTAAAAATAAAAAAATATGCTTTACAATGCAAGTGTTTTAAAATAAAAACATTATTTTTACCGCTATAACGGTAATTAATACGTAAGTTATAGTGAATTGGCTTAAATAAGAGAAATAAAAGGTTGTTTTACTGTTATACCGGTAATTTTAAAAATTTACTTTCTGTTGTTAGAAACTCTGAATGTTATAAAATTGAATGCTTCGAATAATCTATCGTAATTTCTACCTACACAAAATGTTCGACCGTGAATTAGAGTTCGAATGTTGAACTGTAACATTTCCTTTATGTACCCCTTTTTTCCTTTAAAAACTTATAATTATTAAAAACGTTAAAGTACTTAGTTAATTTTCTTAACCTTAAAAAAATACCGTCAAAAAACAACTATTTAAAATATTAAAAATCAACATATTATATCATAATTTTAAGCTCTCAAAAAACGTCAATATCGGTATTAAGTGTTCGATTGTAGTCCCACCTACTCCACTTTTAACCATGTAATCGTTCGATTTACAGTATTTTATTTTTAATTGACAATAAGGTTGACAATTAAATATGTTAATATCGTTTTTTAGGATTTCATCAGATACTGATCGATCAACAGCTACTTGGATTGTTTTTTAATCATTTTGTTCCAGTTTCGTTTTTTGTTCTTTCCACAAATGTAAGTTAGTCGGACGCTTAAACGTCATAAGGTCAAAAGGAGCAATATTATAAACGGTAGTTTAAAATCACTCTGATGCGATATTTTGTCTAATTTTAAAAAACCATTGTCAATGGTTATCACTTATGTTTAATCAACTTGAGCAATCCCCTTAAATTCAAATTCAAAACTATTTTAAAATAATAACACAATCTGAAACTGTTAACTTTACCCGAATAAATATCTATAGCTATTAAGATTAATAGCTCTACAAATATTATTATCTACGTTTTGAGTATTTGTACTACTTAAGGAAAAAAATACGATTAAACACAGGTTTTTATAAACTGTATTTTTGTAATCAAAAGATAAGTAATTGTAATAATTGACTATTGAAATAGAGGTTCCGTTTTTAAAAAGTTTTCACCAAGCACAATCCTAATTGTTTTCCATTGTAAAAAGGCGCAATAACTGATGTTGTATCATTTCTTTCGGACCTAAATAATTTCCTGTTTATATATGGATTTATCCAGTAAGCAATTTTAGTGCTTAAAATTCCTATTCCTGCACCAGCAGCAACATCTGTCAGCCAATGTTTATTGTTGACAATTCTAAAAACTCCTGTTCCTGTTGCAACAATATATCCTGAAATTCCGTACCAAATCGATTTGTCTTTGTATTCTTGCCATAAAAATTCAGCTCCGGAAAAAGCTGTTGCAGTATGCCCTGATGGAAAAGAATTATTGGAACTTCCGTCTGGTCTTTCAACTCTGGTTAACGATTTTAATCCCAAAACTGTTGCAGACATAATGATGTAGGAAGTGACCAATATTAAAGAACGATCCTTAAAATTATTTTTTCCTTCAATTCCTGCGGCATTCAATGCATAAACTGAAAGTGCAGGTGCATATTGCGAAAAATCGTCAATAGTTGTCTTGGTATCAATATCTTCTTGTACTTCCTCTCGGATTTGAGAATTGAAACTTTTTAACTGATCACTTTCAATACCTATAAAACCATACCCCGTTAATACAGCCGGAATAATAAGTTGTTTGTAATTGAATTTAATATTTTGAGGAATAGCTGCTTTTGAAATAGTATCTGTTTTTACTTCCTGCGCATTTATAGCTACGATACTAAAGAATGAAAATATAATTATTTTTAACATATGAATTATTGTATGTAATGTTCTGGTGTTGGCGGAATGCAAAGTATCATTGATTCCAAACTTCGATCGTTCCTTGTCTCTGTGTCGGACAAATTATTATGGAATATGCTTTTTAGGGCAACAGCCACAAGTACAATAAAACTGATAGTTCCGATATCAATCAATAATTCGGTAAATAATATTCCTTTAACGGTAAAAATATTAAATGAAACTTTGCCGAATTGCCAAATAAAAAATATTATTCGTACTATTTGAGAGACGATAAGAAACCAAAGTGTAAAATAAAGTAACAAAGAAAATCTGCCTGACATTTTGATTTTTTTGAGCATACTATTTTAAAAAATAATTTTGAAAATACATTGAAAAACAAATAAAAGTGACTTTTTCATTACTATTGCATTTGAAGTGTAACAATAAAAACCCAATTAAGATTAATGAGCTAAGTGTATAATCAATATTCAATGTCATTAAAAATAAGTCTCCAGCCGTTTCACCCAGAGTAATTGCACATATTTTCATTATCCAAAATGCGATTGTGATTCCCGGTACTTTTTCCATTTGAGTTAAAATTTATAATTATAACGTAATCGAACTACCTGTGTTTCGTAATAATCGGTGCTACTGTAATTAAAATTCAGACCTTGAATTTGTTTCCTGATTACTAATGTATTTAAAATGTCGGTTGCATTTAGAAAGAATTCTCCTTTGCCATTTTGGACTGATTTTTTAATCCCTAAATCAATTGAAAATCGAGAAGCAATTTTTCCTTGCGGAATAATATCTGGCGCCAAATATATAGCGGTTACTTGAGCATCCACTTTTTTGGATAAGTGCAAGATATTGTTCCATTTAATATTTCCAGAAAAGATGCCTTGCTTCTCTGCCGAAAAAGTATTGGGAATTGGATATTTATTTTCAACAGCAAAAGCATTAATTTGATTGTGATACGCATTTAAGTTGAAGTTGAATGAGTACCATTTTGCAATCTCTTGTGAAAAGATCATTTCAATCCCTGTATTGAAACTTTTATTTGCATTTTGGAAAATAGAATAGATTAAATTACTGTTTGGAACTGTCGATGCTATTCGAGTAATGGTAGCATTTGCAAAACGGTGGTACACGGCCGAATAAAAATATCCTTTTTTTAAGTTCGTTTTATAACCTAGTTCTAACAAATTGGTGAACTGCGGACGAAGTGCAGGATTCCCAACCTTTATTATTTCTGCATCATCGTATTTTGGAAATATTCTAATATCGACTTCATTTGGCCTGTCTACTCTACGATTGTAAAATAATGATATTTTATTGCTGTCATCAATTTTGTATGCCAATCGCACATTTGGAAAAGGTTGGGTATAGTTGTACCCGTCACTTTTATAGGTATTATGATCTGGATTGATATTGTATTGCAAATCGACATATTCTACTCGCAAACCCAGTTCTGCCTCAATTTTATTGTTTTCAAAAATATAATTTCCGTACACGGCCGGAATAATTTCTTTGTAAGTTGCTTGACCGCCAGCACCGCTATCTATGGGAGAATTTGCGCCGGGGAAGAACTGCATATTAGTTGGAATATCCCTTTTTCTGAATTTAAAACCGGTTTCAAATCTTCCGTATTTTAAGGGTTTGATATAATCAATATTAAAGTCGGCTACTTTCTCCTCTGATAACAATTTGAAAGCATCTTTTCCGGTGTAGGTTGGCAAAATATTGTCAAAAAAATATTTTTCATCCTCTCTGTGAAAAGTATAATTTAAACCAATATTTAATAACCGTCCTGCTTCTTTAAACTTGTGCTGGTATGCCGCAGTAGCCATAGCGGTGGTTTTTAATTCATCTTCCAAAAATTGCCACAGTCGCAATCGTTCCGAATAATTTTCATTGAAAAAGGGCTGATCTCCATTGTCAATGATTTTTTCGGTTCCAAACAGACCAGAAACGGTTAATGAATTTCGGTCATTAATATTCCAGTCAATTCCAGTTTTTAAAGTAGTAAAGTGCGTATTCCGATTTCTTTTGGTTTGTTGATTAATAATAGTTCCATCAGTGTAGGTTCGCGTTACAAACTCGTTTTTATTGAGCGTTTCTGTATAAAGATAATCACCCTGAAAAAAAGCATTGATTTTGTTTTTACGATAATTAAGTGATAACGTCGGATTAATTTTTGGTGTTAATGAGTATTGCGGACGAATAGTTGGTAAATTTTCTTTTCTTTCCCACAGCGCACCCAATCCAGAGGTAAAACCCACTTTTCCGTTGAATCCCTCTTTTTTGTTTTTCTTGTAAATAATATTGATAATTCCAGCGTTTCCGTTGGCATCGTATTTTGCAGAAGGATTGTTAATGATTTCAATTTTTTCTATCGCAGATGCGGGTATATTATCTAAGCCCGATTGGTTTCCAAATCCTGTTAATGCAGTTTGTTTTCCATCAATTAAAACGGTGACTTTATCATTGCCTCTAATTTGTACTTTCCCGTCTTGCACAGAAACACCAGGCAAATTTTGCATTGTTTGTAAAACAGAACCACCACTCTGACTGATATTATCTGCCACAGAGAAGGTTTTTTTGTCCATTTTCTGATTAATAAGTTCTTCCTTTGAAACGACCACAACTTCATTTAAAATAGTAGCATTGTCTTCCAATTCAATGCTTCCCTCATCTAGAAATTCAGAAAGTGAACCTACATAAATAGGTTGGTTTTTTGTTTTGTATCCATCAAGTGTAAACTCTAGAAAGTAATTTCCAGGAACTACATTCGAAAATGAAAACCTACCCTCTTCGTTGGTAACAGTTCCCGTAATCAAAACGTTATCCTTTGTGTTTTTCAAGAGTACATTTACATACAGCAAAGTCTCTTTTGAGGTTTTATCTTTTGTAATTCCGGATAGTGTGACCGCTTTGTTTTGTCCTAATAAATCTGAAATTGATAGTATTAGAAATGATACTAATAATATTGTTTTTATTGGCATATCTTAATTTTTATTCTTTATTTAAACGACAAAGTTGCGATTGGAGTTTGAAGAAATATTGAATTTTAGAATTGAATTTCGAAAATGTGTAACTTATCTTTGTAACTATAAATAACTTCCCAATTGTTGTTCTCTACAATTTTATTAATTATTGATAAACCCAGACCGTTCCCTTTCGAGGATGGATTTACTTTAGAAAAACGTTCAAATAATTTATCTGTTTCAAGCGATTTTAATATACCCGTATTGGAAAAAACTAAAGCATTCTTATGCAAAACAACATTTATGCTTCCATTAGCCACGTTATGATTAATTGCATTCAGAAACAAATTACTGATCAAAATTTCAGACAAAAACAGATTCGTTTTAACAAATGTATTCGATTCTAAAGCAGTATTTATCTTAATATTTTTTGCTAATGCCTGTTCTTTAAAAAAATCTAATTGATTTGTGATAACCTCATTTAAAAGAACCTCTTCAGGAATGTTATATTGTTTGTTTTCTATTTTTGATAAAAGCAACAGGTTTTTATTTAATCGGTTTAGCCTTGTTGTTGTATCATTTAATTTATCCAGTATTTCAAATTGTTCTTCCGACACATCGTCTCTTTGCAATAATGTTTCCAATTTTCCTTTAAAAATAGCAATTGGTGTTTGCAATTCGTGTGCTGCGTTCTCAATAAATTCTTTTTGGCTTTTATAAATGCGTGTGTTTTTTTCAATCAATTTATTTATTGCCTGATTGAGTCGATTGAATTCCTCAATTGTATTTACAACTAATTTTGGATGGGAACTTTTATCGATTTCAAATTTCTCAATTTGCTCGAGAGTGTCATAAAATGGTTTCCAAAGCCTAAGAGATAGCCTTTTAGTAATGATAAATAATCCAAATAAAAGAATTAAAATAATGATGGTAAACACCATTAAAATACTGACAATAAAATCCTTATTGTCAACTAGGTTTATTCTGGCAGTAAAAAGGTAGTGTTTATTATTAATTGTAACTGGAGCATTTAGCACCCGATAGGGTTCCTTTTCTTTCTCCAAATTATTATAATAACTATTGCTGAATAGTGTGTCTCTAGGAATTATTTTCTGAACTTTCTCTACTTTTATATCCCTATTCCATTTATTCCAAACTGCAACATCCTTGTCTTGTAATTGCGGCGCATACAATAACTCGAATTCCTCTTTTTGAAGTTGCAAGGCTTCATCTGTTTCATGTAGATACAGTAATTGAGTTATATAAAAGAATAATGGAGCTGCTGAAAGCATCACTATTAAAGAAAATAAAACATAATATTTTAGAGTAGTATGTAATAATTTTTTATTCATTGTTCCATTTGTAACCAATTCCGTAAACTGATTTTATGTAATCATTGCTTCCGGCATCGTTTAGCTTTTTTTTCAAATTCTTGATGTGGGCATAAACAAAATCATGATTGTCCAGCATGTCCGCCATATCACCCGAAAGGTGTTCAGCTATGGCGCTTTTAGACAAAACCTTGTTTTTATTTCCAATTAAAAACAATAATAAATCAATTTCTTTCTTGGTGCATTCTATTTTCTTCTCTCCAATTTTTACCGATTTTGCTAAAGTATCAATTTCTATTTCATTGAATTCAATTTTATTGTTTCCGTCGTATTTTTTTCTTCTAACCAAGGCCTGAATTCTGACCAACAACTCTGAAAGATGAAAGGGTTTCGTCAAATAATCATCTGCTCCAAGATTGAATCCCTCGATTTTGGTCTCTAACGTTTCTTTAGCCGAAATTATAATAATCCCCTCTGATTTGTTTAGTATTTTCAATTTCTTCAAAATGCTAAATCCATCACCACCCGGAAGCATTAGATCTACTAAAATACAATCATAATCATACATAATAATTTTGTCTAAAGCCGTTTGATACGTGCTTGCGGTTTCGCAATGAATATCATTTGTTTTTAGATAACTTTTTATGCTGTTCGCAATATCGATTTCGTCTTCGATGATTAGAATTTTCATATTGCAAATTAACAATTCAATTTTGAATGAAATTTGAATTTAGGTATTAAATTGTTTTTTATAAATTTAACTGAGTTATTCACTTATAAAATTCTGACAACTAATGCAACTACCTAAATATGACAGCGTGGTTGATTTTAAAAATTATTTTCTGTCATTACTGTAAATTTATGTTTTTTATTCTTCTACATTTTTCATTTTCATCAAAAGGGAATAAGAACCTTTAATCACAATAGTTGCCTCTTTTAAATCGTCTGAAAGAATTTCAGTGAATTCATTTTCTGTCGCTCCTATTGTGACTTCTTTCATTTCAAATTGTTTATTTTGTTTGGCAATAAAGATATAATTCTTATTTTCATAATTTACAATAGCATCAGATGGCAGTACATTTGATTGCTGACTTTTTAATTCTATTTCGGCATTCATATACATGCCCGGTAAAAGTGTTTTATCATAATTTATAAAATGGCAGTGTATTTCAGTGCTGCGGTTTTCTGAAAAATCTTTACCTATCAAAATAATTTGGCAAGGATATTTTTTCTCGGGATTGGTATTAGTATAAGCCAATACCGATTGACCAATATCCAATTTATTGATGTCTTTTTCAAATACGGTTAAGGCCAAATGAATATCCGATGGATTTACAATCTCGAATAAAACATCGCTCGGGTTTACATACTTGCCAATATTTACATTTACCTTAGCTACATAACCACTTATTGGCGAGTATACATTGATGCTTTTTGAAATGTTTTTTGTTGAAACATTATTCGGATTTATCCCCGCAAATTTTAATTTCTCGCCATACGATTGCACCATTACAAATAGTGAGTTGTATTCTGATTGTGCTTGTTGATACACTTTATCGCTGCTGGCTTTGCTTTGGTTGAGTTCTTTTTGTCTTTCAAATTCGGCTTTTGCATACCCAATTTTTGCTTTCGCCAAAAGGTAATCTTCCTGCAGTTGAATGTATTGTTGGTCTTCTACAACGCACAAAACCTGCCCTTTGGTAACATGCATTCCTTCTAACAATTTGGTGTATTTTAAATAACCGCCCATAGGAACACTAATGGAAACTAAGCTTTGAGGCGGCACATCTATTTTACCATTTAATTTTAAGGTAGATGAAATTTGTTTTTGTGTGATTTTTCCAGTTTCAATACCTGCATTTTTTATTTGTGCATCGGTAAGAGTTGTCGTGTTTTCGATAGTTGGATTAGCTTCTGTTTCGCTTTCCGTTTTCTTATCTCCACAGGAAGAAAGGAATACTATTGCCAATATTGTAATAATTGTTTTTTTAATCATGATAGTATTTTTATTTTGGTATTTGTGAATTTTCGATTCTTTTTCATAATTTAAAATTAAGGTTTTTATTCTTAACTTTTTATGCGGGTAAAGTTAGCAAGTCCAGTCATATGTAATTCGCATATCATCATTGGCGCTGGCGACCCTAATTACGATCATGCTCCTTTCATAATTAAACTATTTTAACTAGTTAAAGCATTGATTTCAATAACAGCTGTGTTTAATTTTTTAACTGCTTCGATGTATCTGCTTTGAATTTCGGTACCTTGATTAATAAGCATTACCCATTCCATATAATTAATGTCACCATTGATAAATTTATCATTAGCCGCTTTAGTTACTAAATCAACATTTTTTAAAGCTTGACTCTCGTAATAGGCGATAGTTTCTTTGTGTTTTTTATATTCCTGGACTAATTCCTGATTCTTGCTTTCCAGTTTTAGTTTTTCATTATTTAAATTATTTTCGGCTATTTGCGTATTTATCTCTAAAGCCTTTTTCCTGTTATTTATTGCTGTATTAAATAATGGAAGCGCTACTCCTAATTGTCCGTAAACACCATTATTATTGTCTTGAAATACAGTATTTGTTTTGAAAGTCTGGTAATAAATACCACCAATTAATTCTGGTAATTTTTTAGATTTTTCAAGTGAAACTTCTGCTTTACTGCTATTCACTTCTTGCTCAAATAATTTCACACTGGGTTGATTGCTAATAGCATTTGTATCTGAATTTTTGATGAAATCCATTTTAAATTTATTTGAAACTGGGACAAAGTCTTTATCTGTATTAAGTAAATACTTGAATTGTGATTGAATTATTTTGTAATCACTTTGTAATTCCAAAAGTTGAATTTTTATTTGTCCGGATTGGTTTTCAGCGGTTGCTTTTTCTAATATATTGCTTTCGCCTTTATCAAACCGAAGCGTTGAGATCCTTAAAAAATCAGAATATATACTATCGCTTTTTAGCAACAGCTTTTCCTTTTCTTTTAAATACAACATTTCGTAAAACACGACTGTTACCTGTCTGGTCAATTGCTTTCTTTGCAAAGCTTCGTTCCATTGTCCTTTTTTGGCTTCTTCTATTAAAAGTTGTTTCTGTCTTTTATAAACGGTTGGGAATTTTATGCTTTGCGAAACACCAATTTTCACATCATTTACAGTGCTGTTAAACTGACCATATTCGCTTATAATTCCCGTATTGGAAATATCATAACCTGTGTTTTCCATTATTTGCAAGTACTCTGAATTCAGTTTTTCATTTTTAATTTTAATATTGTTTAAAAGAGCTGTTTCAATCGCGCGCTCTATTGAAATTTTTTCCTGAGCATTGGTACTTTGAAAAGAAAAGAACAATCCCAATACCAGGATAGTCGTAATTGATTTTATCTTTTTGAGTTGTAATTTAATTCCTTTTTCAAACATGATATATAAAATTGGTAAAACAAATAGAGTTAAAAATGTTGCAACCAACAGACCTCCGATGACAACAGTTGCCAATGGTTTTTGTACTTCTGCACCAGAACCATTGCTTAATGCCATGGGTAAAAACCCTAATGATGCTACAAATGCAGTCATTAAAATGGGGCGTAATCGTATTCTAGTTCCTTGCAAAACAATCGCTTTTAAATCGGTTTCCCCCGATTTTCGAATGCTGTTGAATTCTGCAATTAACACCAATCCATTCAGAACCGCTACACCAAATAAGGCTATAAAACCAACTCCGGCACTGATGCTAAACGGCATTCCTCGCAATGCTAAAAAGAAAATACCTCCAATTGCCGATAGTGGAATTGCCGAATAAATCAACAGTCCTTGTCTTACGGAATTGAACGCAAAATAGAGCAAAATAAATATTAATAGTAATGAAACAGGAACTGCAATCATCAAACGATTTTTGGCTTCGTTTAAGTTTTCAAAAGCACCGCCATACGTAGGATAGTAACCCGCAGGAAATTTTATTTGAGCTTCGACTTTACCTTGCAGTTCTTTTACAATACTTTGTACATCACGGCCTCGTACATTAAATCCAACTACAATTCTACGTTTGGCATCTTCCCTTTGTATTTGATTCGGTCCTTCGATAATTTCAACTTTAGCTAATTGAGATAAAGGAATTTGCAAACCAGTTGCCGTTGGAATTAATAAATTTTGAACATCCGCCAAATCCTGACGTTTTTCGCCTTCTAAGCGAACTACTAAATCAAATCGTTTTTCACCTTCATAAACAACCCCTGTGCTTTGTCCTGCAAATGCGGTATTTACAACTCGATTAATATCCTGAATGTTTAATCCGTATTGTGCAATGGAAGCTCTGTTGTAGTCAATTACTACTTGTGGTATTCCGGTAACGGTTTCTACATAAAGATCGGAAGTTCCCTCTACGGTACTTACAATTTTACCTAATTTATTGGCGTATAACGCCAACGTATCTAAGTTTTCTCCAAATATTTTACAGACCACATCTTGCCTAGCACCAGTCATCAATTCATTAAAACGCATTTGAACCGGATATTGAAAACCAAAGGAAACTCCAGGAACAGCTTCCAATTCCTTGGCCATTTTTTCTGATAATTCGTCAAAAGTTGTGGCAGAAGTCCATTCGCTTTTGTTCTTTAAAATGATCATCATATCGCTTGCATCAATTGGCATTGGATCGGTAGGCACTTCGCTACTTCCTGTTTTGCCTACAATTTTCTCCACTTCGGGAAATTTTTCTATTAATATTTTTGCACCTTGTGAAATAGCTGTCATTGAAGTTTGCAAATTACTTCCCGGCAAAACCCTAGTTTCTACTGCAAAATCTCCTTCTTCTAACGAGGGCATAAATTCACCACCCATAAACGAAAGTGTAATCAGCGCTAAAACAAACAATCCTAATGTTACAGCAATAATTGTTTTTGGAATTCCCAATGCTTTGTTCAAAATGGGTTGATAAAAATTTTCTAATTTTTCCATCATTTTATCTGAAAAAGTTTTTTTGTGGGATATTTTTTTATTTAAAAATAGAGCGGTCATCATCGGAACATAAGTCAATGACAATATAAAAGCACCAAACAGAGCAAATGCAATGGTTTGTGCCATTGGTAAAAACATTTTCCCTTCAATACCGCGCAACGTAAAAATGGGAATGTACACGATCAATATAATCAATTCCCCAAAAACGGAAACATTACGCATTTTTATTGACGTTTTTAGTACGGTGCTGTCCATTTCTTGTTGTGAAATTTGAGCAGTTTTCCTGCTGTGCAAACTAAACAAACACGCTTCAACAATAATAACAGCACCATCTACAATCAATCCAAAATCTAATGCCCCTAAACTCATCAAATTACCGCTCACCCCAAATATGTTCATTAATATGACTGCTATCAACATTGCCAAAGGAATAACTGACGCCACAATTAATCCTGCTCTTAAATTTCCTAAAAAGAAAATAAGAACAAAGAGAACTATTAATGCACCTTCTAATAAATTTTTTTCGACCGTCGAAATCGAATTATTTACCATTTTGGTGCGGTCTAGAAAAGGTTCTAGTATAACACCTTCGGGTAATGTTTTTTCAATTTGTGCAATACGATCCTTAATGTTTTTAATAACCACATTACTGTTGGCTCCTTTTAACATCATTACTACTGCACCTGAAACTTCACCAGATTGAACCTCTTTTTTGTGAAATGTCATTGCTCCGTAACGGATAGCACTACCAATGCGAACTTCAGCTACATCACGAATAAACAAAGGACTACCGTTATTAGTGTTTTTAATAGCAATATCTTTAATATTTTCGATAGTATTAATTAATCCCTCACTGCGGATGTATAAAACTTTAGGGCCTTTTTCAATGTAAGCACCACCCGTATTTTGATTGTTTTTTTCTAAAGCCGTAAAAACATCTGTAATAGTGATATTATAGGATTGCAATTTATTTGGATCAACGGCTATTTCAAATTGTTTCAATTTTCCACCAAAACTGCTCACTTCCGCCACACCTTCAACGCTCAATAACTGCCGGCGAACAATCCAATCTTGAATGGTTCTTAACTCCGTAATATCGTATTTTTTTTCATAACCGGGTTTGGTTCGTACAACATATTGATAAATTTCGCCTAGACCTGTTGTCACCGGTGCAAGAACTGGATTTCCAATACCGGTGGGAATTTGGTCTTTAACAGCACTTAATCGTTCTGTTACTTGCTGTCTTGCCCAGTACACATCAGTTGCATCATTAAAAACAATGGTAACCACTGATAAACCAAAACGAGAAAAACTACGAATTTCTTTCAGTCCAGGAATATTACTATTGGCTTGTTCTATTGGAAAAGTAATCAGTCTTTCAATATCGGTCGCACCCAGTGATGGTGCTGAAGTAATTACCTGGACTTGATTATCTGTAATATCAGGAACGGCATCAATTGGTAATTTGGTAAATTGATAACTCCCATATCCGATGAGAGCTAAAATAAACAGTCCAATAATGAGTTTGTTTTTGATTGAAAACTCAATAATTTTATTTAGCATAATTTGTTATATTAAGGAATGTTCACTACTTATATTGAATACTGACCTTTTAATTTTATTGTAACTGTAATGGCTGTCTTTTCATTATTTCTGAAAAACCAACCGTGTTTTCCTTCATACGGAGC
Source organism: Flavobacterium sp. RSP49 (assembly GCF_003968735.1). Classification (NCBI taxonomy): domain Bacteria; kingdom Pseudomonadati; phylum Bacteroidota; class Flavobacteriia; order Flavobacteriales; family Flavobacteriaceae; genus Flavobacterium; species Flavobacterium sp. RSP49. Next base: position 15,050 of record NZ_RYDN01000040.1, read on the forward strand.
ATAAAAAGTCCCAACCATATTATTGGAATAGGCAAGCGTGTAACTTTCAAAATAAACGTCATTAGTTTCTTTAGCTTGTTTTACTTCCCCGTGAAAATCAAAATAAACAATTCCTTTATTAGTCGTCCATTCGTATTTCATTTTGCCATATTTCAGCATATAAATTTTATATTCAATTCCTTTTCCTGCCGGTACGATTACTTCAACCGTGTCTTCTCTTTCTGCATATTGTTTTTCAGGTGCAGGATTATTTGCTTCGATTGGTCTTTTTACTTCAGGTCCAGAACCTGCTTTTTCCATTTTAATTAATGGGAATGTTTTTCCTGTTATTGTAGCTAATCCATCATCAGCATCCGCTGGTACATAAAGCTTACTAAACCCGATCAGTTTGCCTGTTCCTATTGGATCCATTCCATATTCGGCAGGTAAAACTGCGCTTACTAAAATTAGTACAGAAAGTAGTAACGCGAAGATAACTGCTTTGATAATTTGTTTTTTATTTACTATTTGATGATTTATTTCTGACATTTTTTAATTTTTAAGATGTAAAATAACCCGTTAATTGATATCCTATTAATACAAATCCAGCAGCCATAAGCAGCGTATTTGTTATTGTTGAAAATTTCATAAAGCTGGAATGTCTGCGCCATAAAGTAATCAAGATTAGCACAAAAGTCAATGCTATGAACTGACCTATTTCGACACCAATATTGAATCCAAGCAGATTGGTAAACAATCCTTCTTTTTCAAATTTGAAATCTTGCAATTTGCTGGCAAGCCCGAAACCATGAAATAATCCAAAAATCAAAACAGCTACTTTTGTATTGGGTTGCGTTCCGAAAAATTTCTTGAAACCACCTAAATTATCAAAACCTTTATACACTATTGACAGTGCGATAATGGCATCAATTAAATACGAATTAATTGATATAGTACTCATAACTCCAAACAATAATGTTGCGCTATGACCAATTGTAAAGAAACTTACATAAAGTAGCACTTCTTTCGGACGATAAAGGAAAAAGATAACACCAACTAAAAAAAGCAGATGATCGTAACCCGTAAGCATGTGTTTTGCTCCAATATAGAGAAATGGGCCAAAAGCAACGCCATCATTTCCTGACAAAAAAGTTTGTGTATTTTCATCGACACCATGAGCAAAAACACCTGTGATGCCGACAAAAAAAAGTATAACAAAAAATATTATTTTTTTTGAATTCATAATTTTATTTTTCTTTTAAAAACTACTTCTCTCCTGAAATTTTCGCAAGAGAAGCAGCCTGTTAAATTATACTAATGCGTGTGACCATGAGCCGCGTCAACTTTATCTTGCTCCACTTGATTAATACTGTCCGTACCTACTTGATCCGTAGAATCTGTGATCACTTGAACTTGTTCTACTGTTTCAGTAGATTGACTTTCAGTGTTTTCAGTTTCGTTATTTGCTTTGTTGTTGCAAGAAGTTAACATTCCGATTGCGATAGTCGCTACGATTAAAAAATTTTTCATAATTGTAATTTTAATTGGGTTTATAAAGAATAATAAAATTAATGTTGGTGTCCATGATTAATATCTTGTTCAGAAACTTGGCTATTTTTAAATTTGGAAGAGATTGTTTTTCCATTGACAAGTAATGTGATGGTACAATAAGCATATATGCTTGCTTTAGGAACTTGTACAAATAAAGCATTGTTGGTGTCCAAAGAAACTGGATTCGTTGCTTTTGTTTTATTAAAAAATTCAAAAACAGCCAAGCCAGTAATTTTTTTATTTGAAACCGTTTTTCCTTTCGCATTCAGTACGTAAAAACTAATATTATTTTCTCTTTCGACCCTTTCAATTTTGTAGTCGCCTGAATTTTGTATTATTCCACCGTGCGGCGTTTTGGATTGATTTTCGTTTACTTGTGCATTAGAAATTGTTGTGCCTGCAATAGTTATCAGTATCGCAACTGCAATGGATTTAATTGTTTTCATTATAGATGTTTTTCGAATTAAATAATATTGATTGTCTTACAGATCGACACTAAAAACGCTAGGAGATTTTTGTGAAGTCTAAAAAGATTTTAGTTATGGAGAACCTAAAACTCTTAAACGTCTAGTTAGTGATGAATGCTAATGTAATTCATACAACGTATCGTTCGCTATACGTAAATAACAAAGTATATTTTAAAATAGCAATCAGAAATATTAAAAATATAACTAATTACGGTTTAAAATAAAATTAATTAACTCAACTTAGGGGGAAGCCAGATAGAGGTAAAAACGCTGGAAATGTAAAAATCCTGACTGAAAGCTACAGTGCGGTTTAGATAAATAATAGTAGGCTTGCGAAAAGAAAACGCTGTTTGGTTCATAAAAGCAAGAACCGTATTTACATTTGTATTAATTGTCTTGAAAGGTAAATTTTGATGACTATCTTTTTCTTTACTTGAATGTTGATGACTATCATTGTAATGAATAGCTATAAAATCAAGTAATGAAATATTCTGACCAATGTTATCTTCTTGGTGATCTGAAAAGTGATGTATTAAGTTCGGCAATTTAAATAATTGCCCAATCTCTGTGTTAGCACACAAAAAAGCAAAAAGGAATGATATGACAACTATTTTTTTCAAGATTGTAAAAGTACTAAATTTTATTGATTGCCAAAAATTTAAAATTGTAAGTAAATCTTGATCTACAGAAATTCCTAGCTAATGTGTCTGATGATACATTAGCTAGGAATTTCTTTTTGATTGCAGTATTTATTATACTATTTTGCATCTAAAATCAACGAATATATTTGATGCAGTATTAAAAACTCAAGCGAAATGATGGAACACCAGGAGCAACATCACATCATTTTTGGATTCTTAAGTTCCATAAAGTATTATGTTTTTTGGTGAACCTTCAACTACTTTTGTGGGTACTACTTTATTTTGAACCGTTAGTTGCTAATAGAATTTTCACTCTATTTTCTCCACTAAATTCATTCCGCATTTGGGACATTTTCCGGGTTTATCCAACGTAACTTCTGGATGCATTGGGCAGCTGTACGTTTTTTGAGTTTCCATTTTTTTTCACTACTAACCGACTAAATAAATTCAAAACAAAGGGCCACTTTAAACAGTAAGCACTTTTTTTCATGTCTTTTGGTTACCAAATCAAAAAAACATTACAGCGGAATGAGCGTAATCAGAAACAACAGCCGAGAAGATACAACGCCCGACGCAATAATAATTGATTTTACAGATTAATCAAAAAAGCCCCGATAAACTAAAATGTTATCGGGGCTTTTTGTCTAGTAAAAAGTTATCAACATGTACAAAAGGCAACTAAACTGGCAACTAGAAATAAAAAACCCTTATAAATCAAACGTTTATAAGGGTTTTTGTGAAGGCAGAAGGATTCGAACCTTCGACCGCCTGCTTAGAAGGCAGGTGCTTTATTTATTCCTTTTTCTTCTTTTCTCTTACTTTACTGATTTTTAACACATTATATTCAATAAATTATTCCTATTATTGATTATTTTATACTTTTGTAACACCGATGTTCGTCAAATGTTCGTCAAATGTTCGTCAAAAATATAAAAAATATGGCTTCAATAAAATTCACAATAAAGAAAACTCCAAATAGAGATGGAAAATATTCAATCGTTTTGGTTTTAATCAAAAATAGACGCAATACCTCAATGGCTACAAACTACGCCTGCGAATATGATGCTTGGAGTTTTGAGAGTAGTATGCTAAAGACAAATAAGAAAGGATTAGAATTAAAACGAATTACTGAAATAAATAATTTCATCAGCAAAACCAATCTCAAGATCGAAGAGTTTATAAGGGAGAAACGCCGACTGAATGTTGATTTCACAATTAAGGATATTGCTAATGAAATAAAAGCAGATGATGTGACCAAGGCACCTGCATTAGATTATTATAAATTTCATCAAGAAATTACAGATGAATTCCTAAATTCCAATAAAATTGGTACGGCAAAAATCTATAAAGAAACCTTGAGCTCCCTCAAAAAATTCTATATAAAACCGGAACTTAAATTTCAAGATTTAAATTTTGAGTTCTTAGAAAAGTATGATTCTTTTCTAAGAAGTAATAAAGGAACTGATAGCGGAATAAGCATCAAAATGAGAACGATTAGAGCAGTATTTAATAATGCTATAAAAAGAGAGACAATCTCCTCCAACACCTATCCCTTCAAACACTACAAAATTTCTGCACTAAAGAAAGAAGCAAAACGAGAATATTTGACTGATGAAGAGTTGCAAAAATTGATTGCTAAAGATTTCAGCTCAAATAAGAATCATCAATTTGCAAAAGACATGTATTTGTTTAGTTTCTACTGTAGAGGAATGAATTTTATTGACTTATTAAAATTAAACAATTCAAATCTATATGATGCTAGACTCTCCTATTTACTGACTATTCCGATGAAAGTGGACACCCTATTCCGGAGCAAAGTGGACAGTTGTTTTGCTGATGATTTCTTAGGTTAAAATTAGATAATTTTTTTACTATTTTTTCATTTTTTTTCTCATGGATTCTCCTTTGAGTTCAAAGCGTATTGCCGAGTGTATAATTCGATCCAAAATAGCGTCGGCAATTGTCTTTTCTTCAATGAGATCATACCAGTTTTTCACCGGTAGTTGTGAGCAGAAAATTGTGGCTCTTTTTTGATTTCTATCCTCTACCAAATCCAT
>NZ_RYDN01000041.1:0-19544 GCF_003968735.1 Flavobacterium sp. RSP49
AACGTCAGTTCGAGTGCAAAGCGTATCGAGAACCGTTTTTAATTCAAAATTTTCTTGTTCTCGATACGATCCCGCCCAAAAGCGGGATCACTCGAACTGACGAATATGATCATCAAAAATCAATTACAATTGCATGGGTACTTCCATCAACAGGATTTCGGCACTAGCGGAATTAGCGGTAATTTTAATAGCATTAGTATCCCAGATTCCTACTCCGTCTCGCTCGTTTAAAGCAATGTTTCCTATTGTAAAATCGCCTTTCAAAACAAAAGCGTAGATTCCGTTTCCGGGTTTTTTTAATGCATACGTGGCAGCAAAATTCTCGTCGAATTTCCCTATATGAAACCACGCATCTTGATGAATCCAAACACCTTCATCCTCAGGATTTGGGGATAGAATTTGTTGGAGCTTATTGTGACGGTCGTTTAAATCTAAAGTAACTTGATCATAACGAGGCGTTACATTTTTTTTATTTGGATAAATCCAAATCTGCAAAAATTTAACCAACTGGTCTTTATTTTTATTGTATTCGCTGTGAAAAATTCCCGTACCGGCACTCATGGCCTGAATATCCCCTTCCTTGATTACGGTAGTATTGCCCATACTGTCATGGTGTTCTAAATCGCCTTCGAGCGGAATAGAAATGATTTCCATATTGTCATGCGGATGTTTCCCAAAACCCATCCCCTGATTGACTCTGTCATCATTGAGCACGCGCAATACACCAAAATTCATTCGCTCCGGATTTTGATAATTCGCAAAACTAAACGTATGATACGATTCCAGCCAACCGTGATTGGCATGACCTCGCGTGTTTCCTTTGTGCAAAACAAAATGCGTAAGTACTCCTTCTGTATTTTTATCTGTATTTTCCATTGTCCTATTCTTTAAAAACATAATGCAAAGGTGCGTCAAAAAAAAGGCATTTGCATTGAACCAGGACAAGAAATGAAAAATTATGAGACTTTAAAGTTTTGTCATTTTGGCTCTCACTTTACTTAAAAACTCAGCCGAAATCCCCAGATAAGAAGCGATGTAATGCTGAGCAACGCGCTGCGATAGTGTGGGATACTGTTCCAGAAACTCTATGTATTTCTCGGTCGCTGTTTTAGAAATAGTATGAAATAAACGGTCTTGCGTAACGGCCAGACTGCGCTGCATCAGGATGCGGAACGCGCGTTCAAACTTTGGTGCTTTGGCAAATAATTCTTCTTTTGCTTCCGGACTAAACAGCAAAAAATCACAATCTTCCAATGTTTCGATATACACACGGCTTGGTGCATCTTCGTATATACTAAAAGAAATATCGCTCACCCACGAATTCTCGAGCGCAAATTGCAGAATAACTTCAAAACCATTGTCATCAATATAATATTTCCGGACACAACCTTTGATGACAAAAGCTTCAAAATGACACATTTCGCCTTCCTGAAGTAAAACCGTTTTCTTAGCAACGGCTTTATATTCCAGCAAAGAATTGAAAATTTCTAGTTCTTTGGGTTCAAAAGTGACATAACGACTTATGTTTTTATTAATTTGGGGATACAATAGTTTCTCGTTTAGAATTTAAAGATAGCTAAATACCCTTAAAAAATGACTCGTAAATATATTAAATTAGCAAGATTTCCTCAAAAAACAAAATCTGCTCTCGATTAAATTCCTATTTTTGTTCCAATAAAAACATAATAAAAAAATTTATGCTCATTATAGGAATTGCAGGTGGTACAGGAAGCGGAAAAACAACCGTTGTACATCAGATTATGAATGAATTACCACAGACAGAAGTTGGTATTATTTCACAAGATTCATATTATAAAGAAAATCACGGACTCTCCTTTGATGAAAGAGCATTGATCAATTTTGATCATCCCCGAGCCATTGATTTTGAGTTGCTAGTGGCCCACCTCAAAGAATTAAAGGAAGGAAATAACATTCACCAACCCGTTTATTCCTTTGTAACCCACAACCGGTCTGACGATACCGTTTTTACTCATCCCAGAAAAGTGATGATTGTAGAAGGAATTTTAATCTTGGCCAATCCCGAATTAAGAGAATTATTTGATGTAAAAATATACGTTCATGCCGATTCTGACGAACGATTAATCCGACGCATGAAACGCGATATAGTGGAACGTGGCCGTGACATGAATGAAGTCCTTAACAGATACCAAACCACATTAAAGCCAATGCACGAGCAGTTCATCGAACCAACCAAGGCATTTGCAGACATCATTATTCCAAATGACAAATACAACACGGTAGCCATTGATGTGGTGCGCGCAGTAATAAATCAAAAAATTCTGTGATTTAGTTGTAATTTTAACAGAATAAGTATTAGGAGCTATTTCCCGCTTTCCGTTGCAATCTTTTAGTAGGTAAACCTTCCTTCGTCAGTATCACCTACTAAAAGGATTTCCACTATAATCGGGGCTAAAAAAAATAAAAAAAATGACAAATCCATATAAAGACAAACCTTGGTTTAAATTCCTGAGCAACAAATATGTCTGGGTCCTGTTATTCTTTTCGTCTTGGATGATTTTTCTGGACAACTATTCGTATTTTGATCATCGCATTTTAGACAAACAAATTGAAGATCTGGAAGACAATGCAGAATATTACAAAGACGAAATAAAAAAAGACAAAGAAAATATCAAGCAATTAAACAATTCCGAACAAATAGAAAAATACGCCCGAGAAAAATACTATATGAAAAAAGATAGTGAAGACATTTACATCATCGAATTTGAAGGCGACACGATTCAAAAATAAAATCCCATTCTCAACCATTCCCAAAGGGAAGGGAGTGTACAATTTATAGTAATTATTAAAAACAGAACACCAAGTTTCGGTTCCCTCTCCTATGAAGAGAACTGGAGTGAGGAAAATGACTAACAAAATGGATACAAACCTTTTCGATGATTTCAACCCCATTTCCTCTAAACAATGGAAACAAAAAATCCAATTTGAACTCAATGGAGCGGATTACAATGAAACCGTAGTTTGGAATTCTCCGGAAGACATTCAGGTAAAACCTTTTTACCATAAAGAGGAGTTTACAAAAGTATTCCCCGTTACCACAAAAGCAACAGAATTTAGAATTTGCCAAAATATATTTGTCTACGACCTTGAAAAATCAATAGAACGGGCATTAGACACACTGAATCGCGGGGCAGACAGCCTGCGCTTTACAATAGAAAACGAATCAATTAACGTTACCGATCTATTGGAAAAATTGCCTTTAGAGAACGTTACCGTTTATTTTAACCTGGGATTTATTTCAATCGATTTCGTCAAAAAAATTGATGTTTTTGCAAAGAAAAATAATACTACTATTTTCTGTAATCTGGATCCTATAGGACAATTAGCCAAAGACGGAAACTGGTTTACAACTAAAGAAAAAAGCAATTTTGACACCCTGAATTTGCTTTCGGCAGCAACAACATCGGTATCGCTACTTAGTATCAACGCTGCGTTGTATCAAAATGCCGGTGCCACTATGGTACAGCAAATTGCCTATAGTGTAGGACAAGCCAATGAGTATTTCAATAGAATTGAAACTATTAATACACCCATTGTTTTTGAAGTGGCCGTAGGAACAAATTACTTTTTTGAAATTGCAAAACTACGAGCGTTACGCTTGCTTTTTAATCTCGTCGCCAAGGAATACAACCATACTTTAGCGTGCAACATCATCGTTTCGCCTACCAAACGTAACAAAACATTATACGATTACAATATAAATATGTTGCGCACCACCACAGAATGTATGAGTGCCATTATTGGAGGAGCGGATGCCGTTGCTAATTTACCGTACGATGCTTTGTACCACAAAGACAACGAATTTGGCGACCGCATAGCGAGAAACCAATTGTTGATCCTCAAAAATGAAAGTTATTTTGACAAAGTCAACAATCCAGCAGACGGCAGTTATTATATCGAAAACCTAACCAATCAACTAGCCGAAAAAGCATTGGCTTTATTCAAAGACATAGAGGCAAATGGCGGTTTCCTGAAACAACTTAATGACGGAATCATCAAAAGAAAAATTCAGGAAAGTGCGGATACCGCGCAGGAATTATTTGATTCTGGGAAAGAAATTTTATTGGGAACAAACAAACATCCTAACAAACAGGATAAAATGAAACATGATTTAGAATTGTTTCCTTTTGTAAAAGTCAAACCAAGAAAAACCTTGATTACACCCATAATCGAAAAACGTCTGGCAGAAAAAACGGAACAGGAACGATTGGATCTTGAATAGTAAGCCCGACGCTGTTATTTAATTTAATACCATTGGAAAAGAGTATATTTACTTTGCTAAAAACATAAAATAATGGAAGCCATAAGACAAATCGTTAAGGTGAAAAATCACAAAATAAGCATTACACTGCCGGATGATTTTAATGCTGATGAAGTTGAAGTGATTATTCTTCCAAAGTCGAATAATTTAGAAATCCCTCAATGGCAAATGGACCAAGTTAGAGAAAGAACTGAGAAATATCTTAAGAATCCATCTTCAGCTCAAGATATTGATGATTTTCTAAAAGATATTGACGGTGGGTTATAAAATTGTAATTGTAGAGGAAGCTAAACTTGATTTCAAAACAGCTTTGGATTGGTACAAAGGCATTCACCCTAAATTGGGCGATACGTTCTCCAATTCGTTCAAGGAAAGTTTAAAAATAATTAAGTCAAATCCATTACTTTTTCAAATAAGATATGATAAGACCAGAGTTGCTTTAATTGAAAATTTTCCATACTTAATTCATTTCAACAGCTACGAGAACATAATTGTCATTACAGCTATTTTTCATACTTCAAGAAATACTGAAATATGGACTGAAAGGAATTAAAATTTCAAAACCTATAATCTTTGTACTAAACAAATGAAAAGAAAAGATTTACAACACATACAATTAAAAAGTACAGCGCTAAAAGTCGAGCATGAAAATGCTGTGTCTGATGCATTTCTAACTGCAGAAGGAATAGAGGTAAAACCTACGTATTCAGAACAAGACGTAAAGAATCTTACCCATCTTGATTTTGGAGCTGGTTTTGCTCCCAATTTACGTGGCCCATACACCACAATGTACGTCCGCCGACCATGGACGGTGCGTCAATATGCCGGATTTTCAACTGCCGAAGAAAGTAATGCTTTTTACAGAAGGAATCTGGCTGCGGGTCAAAAAGGACTTTCCATTGCTTTTGATTTACCCACACACCGTGGCTATGATTCCGATCATGAGCGCGTAGTGGGCGATGTGGGAAAAGCAGGAGTTGCCATTGACTCCGTGGAAGACATGAAAGTATTATTCGACCAAATTCCGCTTAATGAAATGTCCGTTTCTATGACAATGAATGGCGCTGTTTTACCTATTATGGCTTTCTATATTGTCGCTGCCGAAGAACAAGGCGTAGCACCCGAGTTGCTTTCCGGTACGATACAAAATGACATTCTCAAAGAGTTTATGGTCCGTAATACCTATATTTATCCGCCAACACCTTCGATGAAAATCATTGCTGATATTTTTGAATTTACCAGCAAAAAAATGCCCAAATTCAACTCAATTTCCATTTCTGGCTATCACATGCAAGAAGCGGGAGCCACGGCTGATATTGAACTGGCGTACACGCTGGCCGATGGATTGGAATACATCAGAACTGGATTAGCAACCGGAATGAAAATTGATGAATTCGCCCCACGACTGTCCTTTTTCTGGGCGATTGGAATGAACCATTTTATGGAAATTGCCAAAATGCGCGCAGGAAGAATGATCTGGGCGAAATTAGTAAAGCAATTTGAACCAAAAGACGATAAATCATTAGCGTTACGAACCCATTGTCAAACTTCGGGATGGAGTTTAACCGAGCAAGATCCCTTTAACAATGTGGCAAGAACCTGCATTGAAGCAGCAGCAGCAGCTTTTGGAGGCACACAATCTTTACATACCAACGCCTTAGATGAAGCAATTGCGTTACCAACAGATTTCTCGGCCAGAATTGCCAGAAACACGCAACTTTATTTACAAGACGAAACTAAAATTACTAAAACGGTTGATCCTTGGGCAGGCAGTTATTATGTAGAAAGTCTGACAAATGAAATTGCTGAAAGTGCCTGGAAACTCATTCAAGAGGTAGAAGAACTGGGCGGTATGACCAAAGCTATTGAATCCGGAATTCCGAAACTTAGAATCGAGGAAGCAGCAGCCAGAAAACAAGCGAGAATAGACAGCGGGCAGGATATTATTGTGGGCGTTAACAAATATAGATTAGAAAAAGAAGACCCTTTACAGATTTTAGATGTGGACAATCAAATGGTCCGCAAGCAACAATTGGAACAATTAGACCGAATCAAAGCGACCAGAGCTACTGAAAAAGTGCAGGAATCGCTGAAAAAATTAATCCTTTGTGCGCAAACTGGTGAAGGAAATTTACTGGAAATAGCGGTTGAAGCCGCTCGAAACAGAACTACGCTGGGAGAAATCAGCGATGCGCTGGAAACAGTTTTTGGAAGATACAAAGCACAAATTAAATCCTTTAGCGGTGTGTATAGCAAAGAAATAAAAGACGACAAAAGCTTTGAAAAAGCAAAACAACTGGCAGATGAATTTGCAAAGAAAGAAGGACGTCGCCCTAGAATCATGATTGCCAAAATGGGACAAGACGGGCACGATCGTGGCGCTAAAGTGGTAGCTACCGGGTATGCTGATGTAGGTTTTGATGTTGACATTGGCCCCCTTTTTCAAACACCAGCCGAAGCGGCCAAACAAGCGATAGAGAATGATGTGCACATCCTGGGAGTTTCCTCACTGGCGGCAGGACACAAAACGCTGGTACCACAAGTTATTGCAGAACTTAAAAAATACGATCGAGAAGATATTATGGTCGTGGTAGGTGGTGTGATTCCGGCACAAGATTATCAGTTTCTATTTGATGCCGGTGCGGTTGCCGTTTTTGGCCCTGGCACAAAAATCAGTGAAGCGGCTATTAAGATATTAGACATTTTAATGGACAGTTTCGACTAAAACTACAGCCTATTATTTTGACTCAAAATTTAACAACATCAATCGAAAGGTTCGTGTTTTTTGCTTTAAATCAGATGCCTACCCGCTAAACGGACTACGTTTATAAAACGGAACAAAAAACACTTGTTATTTTGATTCTTTTAAGCATTGCAATCGTATCAAATGTTCAAGAAACGGAGAAAGCAAAAATCAAAAATAGAAGGAAACCATCAATTTAGTGGTGCGTCCCAATAGAGAAATCCTTAAGGCTAAATAATTCGACTATATGATAAAAGAAAAGAGGCCGTCAAATAATGGCAGCCTCTTTTTTTAAGATAAAAAAGGAATTAAGTAATAACCATGGTATAATGTCGTATTTTAAAATCAGGATAAAATTATGTAACAATCTGATTTAAAGTTGTTTTACTTAAAGTTAATTCTTTTGACTTTACGACTTTTAAACTTTCGACTTACTTAAATGTTTTTTGCCTTTGCATTATTATCCGCAATAATACACGAAGTATCATACCCGCCAAACATTTTCATATAGCTTTTTATAGAGCTACCATAAGCGTCTCTAAAATTTCGTTTTCCTTTATTTTTAAAATATTTTTTTACAGAACCCGCTCCGCCAAGGTGGGCTGCCGCTAATATCCCGGATTCGGTAACGAATATTCCGTTTAATATAGTGCCTTCGTATTTTTCAATTTCTCTTTTCAGCTCCCATTTGTTTTTCGCCAGTAGCGCTAGAAATGCTTTTTCCTGTAATTCAGGGCTGTTCAAAAAGGCAGACCGATTATAGATTCCAACCGACTTAAGTGTCTCAATACCAAACTGATATTTTCCCATATATCCCAGAGAGTTCACTTTTTTGTATTTACTTTCGGATTCTCTATATCCAATAGCTTCTTTAAAACCGATAAAGAAATTTCCAGTAAAAGGAATGTTTAATTTGGTGTATTCATTTTGTTCTTCAGAAGGAAATAAGTAGTGCGCTCCCTCATCTTCATTAATAAGAAACCAAGGGCTGGTTTCTAGGTTAAACGGTTTAAAACCTGAGCTTAAAAAAACTGTAATCACAGTCAGACCTGCGTAAAAAGACCACTTCTTAATCATAAATTGTTTTTCTTCAAAACGCTGTCCCGTTAAGAAATTTCTATGCGCAAAGATACAACAAAAATATTAAGTCTGATAATCAAGTAGTTAAACTTTTTTAAAAATAAATGAAGTGGTATTTTATATCGTTAAAACGCACGAATTCAATTGTAGGTGCGGGAATTTTAACCGTGTTCAGAACGGAAAAAACAGTCTTTAAAAAATGGGACCGTGTCTTTATTTTCGTCAGATCAACATCAATACTCAAATAAAACTGTCGGAATCTTTGTGGATTTGTAGTTGAAAAAGCGTTATTACCGCGATTTCCGGTCAGCATTCCTTCGGCTCCGTAACCCAAAGCTATATTTAGCCATTTTGGAATCCTGGAGCATTTTGCAAAAGAGTGCAAATTAACAGAAAGCCAATAGGTTTGTCCATTATAGTCTTTTAAAATTTGCTCTGTAAAAGAACTGCCCAAAACTTCCGGTCTGTAATTGGCATATTGGGTGGTATGAAAAGAGAATTTAGGGGTAATACGCTGTTCATTCCAGATTAATTCCTGAGAAATGTATAAAGCGGTTCCTGAAGCATTGGCAATTATATCACCATAGGAAGCACCCCACTCAGCAGAATATCCATCCAGAACCTCAACAGCGGTAAGAAATGCAAAGCCCAAGCCGGCTCCGTATAGTAGCTTATTTTTTTTAGAAGCCCCACTCCACTGCAGCATTTGGGCACCAAGACGTCCCAGATGATACGAAGAAAATACATGCCCAGATTTGTCCATCTGCAGCCAATCAGTATTGTCATTTATAAAATGAAAATCAGATTTGGGATAATCAGCGTACCAAAGTTGGTTTAAACCGATCAGCGTTCCTGCGGTCAAAGCAGCTTCAGCAACAAACACCCCTTTTTGCTTTTTCCTATTCAAAGAATCGGAGGGTTTAAAGAAAGATTCGGCACGCTCTTGGGCAAATACAGTTTGGAAACCCACTAAAAATAAATATAAAATCCCTTTTTTTAATCCCAAAACTATCTTTTTACGCCTTGGCTGTTGATCCAATCCGAATATTTTTTGGCGTTTTTATTGTGTTCCGTTAATGTGGCAGCAAACTCATGGTATCCAAAACGTTCCACGCTGGCACAAAAATAAATAAAATTGTTTTTCTCAGGATCCAAAACCGCTTCCATGGCTGTAATATCAGGCATAGCGATAGGTCCAGGAGGCAGTCCTACGTTCATATAGGTATTATACGGATGTGCCTTTGTCAAATCTTTGTAGAAAACCCTTTTGATAACCTGATCAAAATCGTTTGCTTTTTTCTTTATCGCAAATATTACCGTTGGATCTGCCTGCAATGGCATTCCCGTTCGCAACCGATTGAGATACACGCCGGCTATTCGTGGTCTCTCGTCTTTTTTTACGGATTCTTTGTGAACAATTGAAGCCAGAATAGTCGCTTCGATGGGAGTGAGTCCCTGTTTTTGAGCTTTGGCAACTCTTTCCTTGTTCCAAAAATTACGGTATTCCTTAATCATTTTATCACGGAATTTTTCAGCGGTAGTGTTCCAATAAATCTCGTATGTATTTGGAATAAACAGTACCAAAACAGTCTCTTCATTGAACCCGTTTTCTTTCAAGAAAATAGAATCTTTGAAGGAAGTCAGTAATGACAAGCTATCCGCTTCTATTTGTGAACCTACACGCCCGGCTAAATTCTCAATACGTTCCTGATTATTAAAAGCCAACTTTACTGCTGAATTAAGACGCAATGTTTTTACCAGTTCATAACTGTTCATTCCCTTTTTGAATAAAAAACGTCCCGGAATTATATTATCAGAATAGCCCCGTTTATTGGCCACCATCTCAAAACGATCCAAGTTTTCGACATACGGAGCAATTATTTTTTTGACCTCTTCGTAATTGGAATCCGTTGGGACGTACACATACACTTCGTTCTCTGAGAATTTAGTGTTAGAAGAAAAAATTTGGCGCAAAATAACCAATCCGTATAGCATCAGTATTGCTATTAAAGCAACAGCGATACTGGTAATAATTTTCTTTAAATTCATATATGGTATTTTTATTGGAAAAGTAGTATTTTTAACTTTAGTTTGAAATTATGATGAATTAAAACTACATTTTTTAAAATTTAGTATTGATCAATTGAAAAACAGCTTCGTCTTTATAAATACCATTCACAAAAGTCCACTCTTTTTTGACGCCTGTCATTTTGAATCCAAATTTAGTAAAAAGTGCTTTACTAGCTTCATTTTCGGTTCCAATATTTGCATATAACTGGTGTAAATTTAGATTATAAAAAGCATATTCAATTAATAATTCCAAAGCTTCGGAACCAATATTCTGTTTTCGATTTTTGCTTTTTTGAATGACAATACCTACTCCCGCCCTGTTATTCTTTGGATCAAAATCAAATAAATCGATCAAACCCAGGGCCGGGAAATCCTGATCCTGACAAATAGCCAATCGCAATTGCTTGGCTTCATAAATATCCTGATGGGCATTTTCTAAATATTGCTTGACTAAAAACCGGCTGAATGGCGTATGCGTATTGCTGACTTCCCAAATGCTCTGGTCGTTTTCTATGGCATATACAAACTCCAGATCATTGGGTTCTAATGCCCGAATGTAGATATTGTCTCCTTTTAATGTTTTCATTTAGGTTCTTGGTTTTGGGTTTTGGGTTTTAGGTTTTAGTTAAATCTCGATTGTTCCTTTAAACACAAACTCTGCTGGTCCCTTCAGAAAAACATTAGTGAATTTTCCTTCTCCTTTATCAAAAGAAACGACTAATTTTCCACCTTCTACATTTAAATCGATCGAAGTAGCATTTGTTTTTCCAATAACGTTCATGGCAATTGCTACTGCTGTTGCGCCTGTTCCGCAAGAAAGTGTTTCATCCTCTACGCCTCTTTCATACGTTCGCATAGAGAAAGTGGCCTGGTCAATTTGTTTGACAAAATTGATGTTACTTCCTGCTTTCCCGTACAAATCTCCGTATCGAATAGCAGCTCCGTTTTCCTTGATATTGTAATTTTCCAGATCGTCTACCAGTTGTACATGATGCGGCGATCCCGTATTTAGAAACACATGATCTGTACTGACTTTTACGGCATCAACATCAATCATTTGTAATGATACCAATCCGTCATCGCCAATTGTGGCGTGATGCAAACCATCTGTGGCTATGAAAGTAGCTTTATTCTCAATTACCTGCAGCTTTTTGGCGAAAGCCACTAAACAGCGTCCACCGTTACCACACATGGAACTTTGGTTTCCATCGGAATTGTAATAAACCATTTTGAAATCGGTGGTCGTTGCGAGATTCGAAGCAATCGTATCGTTTTCCAATAAAATAAGACCATCGCCTCCTATTCCACAACGTCTGTCGCACAAGTGCGCTATCAGTTGTGTATTCTCTTTTGGAAAAAAATTCAAACGATTATCAATCAGGACAAAATCATTTCCTGTTCCTTGGTATTTATAAAATTGTAGTTGCATTTTAATTTCTATTGTGTGCTACAAAAGTACGAACTATTAACCCGTTGGGTGCAATTAATTTTTGATGATAATTTTCGTCAGTTCGAGTGATTTTCGACAGAAAATTATATCGAGAACTAGAAAATTAGTATTAAAAACTGTTCTCGATACATTTTTTGTTCCGTTTTATTACACAAAAAATACTCGAACTGACGTTTTGAATAATTGCACGCAACGGGTAAACTATTAATGAAATGTTAATCATTGTTAAAGAGCGTTAAACTGTATTTTAGGACGCTATTTTATTTTTAATTTTACAAGTAAATATCTTAATAAACGAATTTAATTATGAAATCGCCATGACAGAAGCTGTCGCAAACACCAATGAAGATCTGGCGATACCATATTCCTATAAAAAACAAATATTATCTACATATGAAAAAAATTTCAACTCTTTTTTTGGTTTCGTTGTTGAGTGGGGGAGTCACACTTGGCGCTTACAAATTATTATTTGATACCAATGGGTATTTTTCCAGTGAAAAAAATGCCTTGGTAACCGCTGCATCTGATTCGTATAAAACGAAAGTAGGACTGTCTCCCGAGATTCTTGATTTTACCGAGGCTGCAGAAAAAACAATTCATACCGTGGTACACGTAAAAAACGTCTCCCGCAGAACGATCACCAATCCCATTTTAGAATATTTTTATGGGTATAAAGGCGGACAATCCCAGGAACAAGTAGGAACGGGTTCCGGAGTAATCATTTCTGAGGATGGTTATATAGTGACCAACAATCACGTCATCAAAGGCGCATCAGAAATTGAAATCACCTTAAACAACAAAAAATCATACGTGGCAAAACTCATTGGAACCGACTCTAAAATGGATATTGCTTTATTGAAAATTGATGCGAATGAAAAATTACCGTATACTGTTTTTGCCAATTCTGATTCGGTTAAAATTGGCGAATGGGTTTTGGCTGTCGGAAATCCGTATAATTTAACCTCTACGGTAACTGCCGGAATTGTTTCGGCGAAAGCCAGAGATTTAGACACCAGCGGGATCCAATCTTTCATACAAACAGATGCTGCGGTAAACCCCGGAAACAGTGGTGGTGCCTTAGTAAACACGCGTGGTGAACTAATCGGAATCAACACGATGATTTCCTCCATGACCGGTTCTTATGTAGGATATTCGTTTGCAGTTCCTTCTAATATTGCCCGAAAAATCATTGAGGATCTCATGGAATACGGGAATGTACAACGCGGAATTCTTGGGGTTGAAGGAGGCGAACTAAATAGCATGACTTCTAAAGAACTGGGAATCAACCAAACACAAGGCTTTTACATTAATAAAGTCACCAAAAATTCAGGAGCTGAAAAATCTGGACTTGAAAAAGGAGATGTCATCATCAAATTAGACGAACTAAACGTGGCTACTTTTGCGGATCTTTCCGGATACATCAATACGAAAAGACCCAATGACAAAATACAGGTTACCTATATCAGAGATGGAAAAACAAGAGTGGTTCCTGTAGTGCTTAGCAAAAATGAATTTTTCAGCGCCGAGTTTAAAGGCATCGAATTAGAAAATATTGAGGCTGCTGACAAGCAGAAATTCAAAATCGATTATGGCGTGCGAATCAAATCAATAAGCAGCCAAAATCTGAAGCAATACGAAGACGAGCTGGTGGGAAATATTATCTTGAGTATTGACAATGTCAAAGCTACGGATGTTGCAACGGTATCCCAACTTTTAAGTAAAAAAGAGGAAAACCAAACCATACGCATCGAAATGATTACTAAAAACGGAGAAGTCATGCGTGTAATTCTCTAGCGCATTCCTGTTTTAAAAAAACCAAAGCCATCTTGATATTTCAGGGTGGCTTTTTTATTTTTAAAATAAATCCAAAAATAGCTTACGAAATCGATTGAAATGGGTATTTTTGCGCCAAATTTTAAAAAATACAATCCTTTATTTTCATTAAATTTTCAACATGGCAACTACAACTTTATACGAAAAGGAAGTTTCTTTTCAAGCCGACAGGCGACGTGCAGGAGTAAAACTGATTAAAATTATCAGCGATTTATGGTATGATAAATCCATTGAGATGGTTTTATTTAGAAACCCGCTAATCGACAGGAATGTCAGTGATATTATCAACCTGCATGAATATGCGGCTGAATTTGTAGGCAAACCCATTTCAGTATTTGATTCGGTTAAAATTGCAAAAGCGATTTTAGAATTGAATCTACCGCCTGCAAAATTAGACATTGGAAAACTGACGTACGAATATGGTTTAGAAGAAGATACATATCCTGACGCCAAGTATTTTGTCATTGACAAATTAAAAAATGCCAAAAATTCAGAGGAGATTCAACCAAAAGATGTGGTACTGTATGGTTTTGGTCGCATCGGTCGTTTATTAGCCAGAGAATTAATGTCGAAAACTGGAAAAGGAAGTCAATTGCGATTGCGCGCTATTGTGACACGCGATAAAAATGATGCAACCACACTAGAAAAAAGAGCTTCTTTATTGCGTTACGATTCTATTCATGGTGATTTTCAAGGTTCGGTTACTGCTGATCCTGAAAACAATGCTTTGATTATCAACGGAACCACCGTACACATTATAACGGCAAACGGACCTGAAGAAATTGATTATACGCTTTTTGGAATTGATAATGCTTTGGTTATTGACAACACGGGTGCTTTCACCACACACGAAGCACTAAGCCGCCATTTGGTTTCCAAAGGTGTGGAAAAAGTATTGCTTACCGCTCCCGGAAAAGGAGTTCCTAATATTGTTCATGGCGTAAACCACAACGAATACAACCCGGATGAAATCAATATTTTTTCGGCTGCATCGTGCACTACGAACGCTATCACGCCAATCTTGAAAGCTGTTGAGGATACTTTGGGCGTTGTCAAAGGACATCTGGAGACCATCCATGCGTACACAAACGACCAGAATCTTGTGGACAACATGCACAAAAAATACCGTCGTGGAAGAGCAGCCGCTTTGAATATGGTGATTACCGAAACGGGTGCCGGAAGTGCTGTTGCAAAAGCATTGCCTTCATTAGAGGGAAAATTAACGTCGAATGCCATTCGGGTACCGGTTCCTAATGGCTCTTTGGTCATCTTGAATCTGGAGGTATCCAGAGAAACATCACTGTTAGAAATCAATGCTATCATGAAAAAATATGCATTGGAAGGCGAATTAGTCGAGCAAATCAAATATTCGATGAATAACGAATTGGTTTCATCGGATATCGTCGGCACATCGCAGCCTGCCATTTATGACAGTAACGCCACCATTGTTTCAAAAGACGGAAAAAATATTGTGTTGTACATTTGGTACGACAACGAATACGGATACAGCCATCAAGTCATTAGACTAGCTAAATACATTGCCAAAGTAAGGCGTTTTACGTATTACTAGCCTGCCGTTTACAGGTTGTGGATTTGCGGTTGTAATTTTTTTTTTTTTAGTTTTAGTCCCTTAGTTTTAAATTTGGAACGACCGCAACCCAGCCTGAATTCAATAGAAAATCCGTCCCGTTAGGAAAAACGAGACGGATTTTTTTGTTACTATTACAACGAATTGGCACGCTGATGACGCGGATTTTTTATGTGTGTTAATTTGTTATTACTGTGTTGAATTGGCACGCAGATGACACGGATTTTAGCGGATTTTTTATGTGTGTTACTGTCATTGTTGTACTGAATTGGCACGCAGATGACGCGGATTTTAGCGGATTTTTTATGTGTGTTAATTTGTCATTATTGTGTTGAATTGGCACGCAGATGATACGGATTTTAGCGGATTTTTTATGTGTGTTAATTTGTCATTGTTGTACTGAATTGGCACGCAGATGACACGGATTTTAGCGGATTTTTTATGTGTGTTAATTTGTTATTACTGTGTTGAATTGGCACGCAGATGATACGGATTTTAGCGGATTTTTTATGTGTGTTAATTTGTTATTACTGTGTTGAATTGGCACGCAGATGATACGGATTTTAGCGGATTTTTTATGTGTGTTAATTTGTTATTACTGTGTTGAATTGGCACGCAGATGACACGGATTTTAGCGGATTTTTTATGTGTGTTAATTTGTTATTACTGTGTTGAATTGGCACGCAGATGATACGGATTTTAGCGGATTTTTTATGTGTGTTAATTTGTCATTACTGTGTTGAATTGGCACGCTGATGACGCGGATTTTAGCGGATTTTTTATGTGTGTTAATTTGTCATTACTGTGTTGAATTGGCACGCAGATGAGACGGATTTTAGCGGATTTTTTATGTGTGTTAATTTGTCATTACTGTGTTGAATTGGCACGCAGATGACGCGGATTTTAGCGGATTTTTTATGTGTGTTACTGTCATTGTTGTACTGAATTGGCACGCAGATGACACGGGTTTTAGCGGATTTTTTATGTGTGTTAATTTGTTATTACTGTGTTGAATTGGCACGCTGATGACGCGGATTTTCACTGATTTTCACTGATTTTAAAATAGTCAAACTTAAAAATCAATATATCATTCCTCCTACCATGCACTAAAAACCACTTACTATTCACTTTTCGCTTTTCACTAAAAAGATACTATTCCTTAGCTTTTGTCAAATAATACACCGGAATACCAATCAGCATAATCAAAACACCCCAACCGCTTGTACTGGTTTTGGTATACAACAAGGCGATACAAATTGCTGTCGCGATAATTAGATACAGCGCCGGTAAAAATGGATATCCAAAAGCTTTATACGGTCTTTCGGCATCTGGCATTTTCTTGCGCAGAATAAATATTCCGAGAATAGTCAGAATATAAAATATCAAAACGATGATAACCACAAAATCCAATAAATCCCCATATTTCCCTGTCAAACACAACGCCGAAGCCCAGATACACTGCGCCCAGATAGACCAAGCCGGAACGCTGGCATGATTCAATTCAGCCGCTTTCTTGAAGAAAACACCATCTTGCGCCATCGTATAATACACTCTGGCACCCGCCATAATCAATCCGTTGTTACAGGCAAAAGTCGAAATCATAATCATCACCGCGATTATTAATGTTCCCACCGAACCAAAAATACGTTGCGAAGCCACAACAGCCACACGATCTGATTCGGCTGTAGCAATTTCATACAAAGGCACCACCGCCAAGTACATCAAGTTAGCCAAAATATAAATCACACTCACGATTAAGGTTCCTAAAAACAAACTCAATCCCACGTTGCGTTTTGGATTTTTTATTTCTCCGGCGATAAAAGTTACTCCTTCCCAAGCCACACTAGAGAACATTGAACCTACTAGTGCTGCCGAAATTCCTGATATCAACGCCGTTCCGCTAATAGGCAACCACGAACCCGTTTCCACATTCAGGGCTTGTGACGTCCAGACATTGTTCCAGTTCGCGTCCCAAACCTCGGCTTTGGCAGCCATAAAACCAAAAATAATCAAACCTGCCAACGATAGAATTTTGATAACTGTCAAAACCGTCTGTAAAATCTTAGAGTTTTTTACCCCACGGCTATTGATGTAACTCAGCAAAATAATGGTAAAAATAGAAACAATCTGAGCCGCATTGAGTTTAAAATCCCCAATCTCATATAAAATATTCTTATCACTTAAAGGCGCGTACAAGTAGGCGGCAAATTTGGCAAAAGCCACACCCACGGCAGCAATGGTACCGGTTTGTATCACCGCAAAAAAACTCCAACCGTACAAAAAACCCACCAGTTTCCCGTAGGCTTCCTTGATGTACACATATTGCCCGCCAGCTTTAGGAAACATCGCGCTCAACTCACCATAACTCACGGCAGCAATCACGGTAATCGTTCCTGTAAGCACCCACATGGCAATCAACCAACCCGCAGAACCCAGCTGTCGCACCATATCCGAGCTCACAATAAATATCCCGGAACCTATCATAGAACCCACCACAAGCATGGTTCCGTCGAGTAATCCTAATTCTCTTTTAAAATCGTCTGGTTTATGGTCTTCCATGTTTTTTTGGGTTTTGGGTTTTGGGTTTTGGGTTTTGGGTTTTGGGTTTTTAATTGGCTAAAGATATACTTTTTTTGGAAATTTCATAAAAAGGACGGAGAAAGTGACAACAAAGTGAATCGTGAAAAGTGAGTGGTGAGTGGTCAAGATTGAAGTTGTTCCTTTGGGCGTGACCCTGCACCAGCTTTGTCGTTCCTCCTCGCCACTTTGGGTCGGACGGTACGCTATATCTTTATTTTCTTAAAGAAAGAAAATAAAGGATGCCACTTCCCTCCCTCACGCAAACCGCACTAACTATAACGTTTGTTTTTTTGTATAAAAACTGTAAGAAAATTTTAATATATTTGAAAGAATATAAAAAAAGACAAGCAATAGCGACAATCTACCTGATTTTGGGTGTATCGACGCTATTTTATAGCGAGTGTATACAAGTTGGCGGTCAGCTTGAAGAACTGAACGAAAAACAAACAATAATTTAAATTACTAAAATGCAAAAAACATTCAAACCTCTAATTACATTTTTATTATTAAGCTTTTGTACAATAACAATTGGACAAACTAACTATAAAGGAGAAATAGTTAATCTTAACAATGAAACTTTATCTGTTGAAATAATACTAAATGCATCTTCATTTAATGTCAATCGGTTAATTGAGTTAGAAGACAAAATAACTGTAATTCAAAATGGAACTAAAGTTGAATATTTACCAAAAGATTTGAAAACTTTTAAAATCGAATTAGAAAAAGAAACTATAACATTTGAAAGTGTTGAAGAATCAGTATTTGCACAAGTATTATATTCTAATAAAATTAAACTCTACAAAATATTAAAAAGAATATCTCACGGTCATATTGTAAGGTTTTATGTAATCAAAAAGCCTAACATTATTGATATGGCTCAAATGCCAGCAATGGGATTGAGCAGATTAATAACAAAAGATGCAATGTTGCCCGTTATTGAAGATTGTAAAATTTCATATGACAAAATCAAAAATGATGAAATTAAAATTAAAGACGAAAAAATATTAGTTGACTTCATAAAAGATTATGAAAGCAATTGTTTTCAAAACTAAATAAAAAGCCGAACCGCCAACACTTGCTACAAGCGATTTGGGCATTTGGCTTAATTTAAAAATGGTCTTGTATTTGGGAGATTTGGCAAATCCGAAAACAGGGCTTTTTTAATCCCAAACCGCTTGTAGCAAGGGAACGTTACTGGCTAGTTATGCCGAAATTACGCAGGTAATTTCGATTTGAAAATAAGCAGTTGTTTCCGCAGAAAGTTTACAAAGCAGTTGGCGGTAATTTTAAGAAATTCGAGAGAATTTAATGACATTTTAAAAAATATAAATTATGATAAAGTTTTGGTTAATTGCTATTTTTATTATTATTATTTCAACATATATATTGTGGAAATTAACTATGAAATCACAAAGAGAAGAAACTGGTGAACGAATTTGGAGATTTGGGAATGGAAGGTCTGTTTATTGGCGTATTCTAACTTTGTGCAGTTTTGGAATAACTGTTGTAATAATGCTTATTATGCATTGGATAGGAATTCCTATTCTGTAATTAAAAATATTTTAAATAAGCAATTTAAGCCCAAACCCGCTTTAGTACTAGAACAAAGCGTGAAAATTGGACCCGATCGCTCGGACATCTGATTTTTTCGGACAACGATTATATTAATCCCTCGGATATTTAATTTTCGGACAACGATAGGGCGGATTTGCAATCCGAGCCCACAAAGAGAATGATTCAGCAAGAAATTATACTAGTTTAGAGAGTGAATTAGAATTTCTTTTATTAGAATTATTATGATATTATTTACGGGCACGAATTGAAAATCCGCCTTTACTTTGTATTAGATAAAAAACACTAAATTTATTCAAAGGAAAACAGAGGTGAACTAACAAATCCG
>NZ_RYDN01000042.1:0-19472 GCF_003968735.1 Flavobacterium sp. RSP49
AACGGACGTACAATCGGTTCCGTTCAACCCGGGTTTCATTGTTCGTGCTACGCACGCAACGAATCCCTAGCTGTTGGTGGCAGTTTTTTATTGTATTGCTTTAATAAATTTTTTCATTTCGTCCATTTTACCCACTGTAATCCTTGTCCATTTACCTTGCTCTTCATATATTCTTCCCCCTTCAATATTATTATCTTCTAATTGCTTGAAATAATCCTTGTTGTATTTTGCAAGTGAAAAATAGATAAAATTTGTATTAGATGAAATGCACTCACAATTTAATTTTTGGAGTTCACTGATTGTATATTGTCTTGCATTTTCATTTAGCGAGTAGCAACTTGAAATGAATTTGTCGTCTTTCAAAGAAGCTATAGCAGCAAGTTTTGACAGTACACTAACGCTGTTATTTGTATTGGATTGCAAATTTGCCAAATTATCAATTATTGTTTTGCTAGCAATTGCATATCCAATGCGTGCTCCAGCCAAACCATATATTTTAGAAAATGTTTTGGCGATAATAATATTTTTGTGGTCATTTATGATATTACTAAGAGATTGTTGTTTAGTAAATTCTAAATATGCCTCATCAATTAACACAATTGTATTTTGTGAAATCTTGGTTACAAATTCTACCAATGCTTCTCTTTCACAAATTGTTCCTGTTGGGTTATTTGGATTACAGATATAAACAAGTTTTGTATTTTGGTTTACAGCTTCCAACATAGCTTTTAAATTAATTTTCTTGTCGGCTGTAAGTGGTACTTTATTTTTGGTTAAACTAAAATTATCTAATGTAACTGTCCAATATTCATAGCTTGGGTCAGCGATTACATAATTTCCTTTGTCTAACGATACAAATTTTGCGACTAAATCTAAAATTTCAGTTGAACCAGCACCCAATAATATGTTTTCGTCTTTAACACTATTTTTCAACGCAATAGCAGAAATTATTTGTGCTTCTATATCCCAGTTGTACCTGTTGCTAATATTCACATTATCAGCAAATGCTTTCCTTGCTAATGGAGATGGCCCATATGGGTTTTCATTTGAGCGTAAAAAAATTAAGTTAGCATCATTCTCAAAACTATTAATTAAATTTTCTGATACAAGCGGAGAAGCAAATGAATTGAAGTTTGTAAATCCAATACCAGCTACTCCAATTCCAATTTTTTTCAGCCAAAGTCTTCTGTTCGTTTCCATATTTTCTTTTTCTTTAATTGGTCTTTAAAAAAAATAGTTTGTTACAACCGCGGAGTGTTAAAATTGCCACCAACTTGTATATACTCGCTATAAAGTAGCGACTATACACTCTGTTTTGGGTAGATTGTCGCTATTGAGCAGCGCATTACGGCTCAAATATAATAAATTAATTTCTTACAAATCATCAAATGGGCTTTTTATTTGTTGCAAACTTTTCGTACTTACGTGAGTATAAATTTCGGTGGTTTTGCTGCTGCTGTGTCCCAATAATTCTTGAATGTAGCGCAAATCAGTGCCACTTTCTAATAAGTGCGTTGCGTAGCTGTGTCTGAGCCAATGTAAGGTGGCTGGTTTTGTGATCCCAGCTTTTTGAAGAGCTTGTTTCAACACCTGTTGCAAACTTCTATCATCGTAGGGTTGTCCTTTGATTTGTCCTTCAAATAAATAAGATATAGGTCTATAAACTTTATAATACTCACGAAGCATTTCTAATATTTTTAGACTTAATGGCACAATCCTGTCTTTTTGACCTTTGGCGTTTTTTAGCAAAACTATGTTTCGGTTAGCATCGATATGAACGGGTCGAAGTGCTAATAATTCACCACAGCGTAACCCACAACTATAAATCAGACTCAACATCATTTTGTGCTTAATGTTGCTGTGTGCATTCAAAATCAATTTTATCTCTTCTTTGCTCAATACATTTGGCAAAACCTTAGCCCGTTTTGGTCGGTGAATTTTGTCAATTTCGATTTTGGTGTTTTGTATAGTTTTAAAATATAGCTTAAGGGCGTTTGTAATTTGGTTTTGATACGAAGCCGAAAGATTATTTTTCAAAATGTATTCATTATTGTACACAATTACATCTTCATTGGTAATTTCAGTAATAGGTTTTTGGTTATAAAAAACCAAGAAGGATTTCAAAGCTTCACTATAGGTAACAACCGTACTTTGGCTATACCGCTTGGAACGCATCCATTGCTTGAGTTTCTCGATTTGAGCAATGCCTTCAGGTGACGGAAAGGAGTAGGTAAGTGCTGGGATTTTAAACCGAATTCTATTTTCTTCCGTATCTGGAATGTGCCAAGCGACTAAAGATTGGCTCCATCTGGAACCGGCTACTGTTTTTATTCGAGTAATTAATTCTTGATTTTTTTCGAAATAGACCGCGATTCTTTTTTCTTTTTTATGTGTAATAACTTTGGCGTTCCAGCTCATACTATTTCTTTTGGTGGTACTAAAGTAGCCATTTATTGTCATCTTTCCAAAATAGCGCATTGGTTCAGGTGCTAGTTAAAACAATGTGCTTCAATGTATTTTACTTTTGGATTCTAAAAACAATATAGGATTATCATTTAAAATGGTATCCGTACAGACTTTAATACTGCCCGTCAAATCTATTACATTTTTAGTCCAGCATTAATGGATTAAGCAGCAAGAAAAGGATATAGATACAAGTATTAAAAAAAGTGCTGCCACAGCGAAGGCTGATAAAAGATTTTTAAAGATGCCTGATGAATTAATCGGTGTAAATGGGTGAAATCTCAGGAAAGAAATCCAGCGCTGGATTAAAACAAAACCTTAAATTGTAGTTTTAACGATGGGGATTAAAAAAAATTGAGCACTTTGCCGCCCCGAAAATCGATCCTACTCTGTAGTTTGGCAGCTGGTTTTTTTATACTCGGCTAGATTACTAAAAAGTCTTCAGTTTTTAATGATAAAAAGGGCAAACATTGTAAAAACTTTGCGAACTTTGCTGTCCATAATCAGGATTGGAAAAGGAGCTGTTGCAATACACATTGATTTTTCTATTCACTAAAAAAAAACAGACTACATATGAAAATAAATCCAAAACACGGCATCGATAAGCTTCTTTTCGGGATGAAACAAAATGATGTTACGGCGCTTTACGGGAAACCAGACCGCAATTATAAGGATGAGGATGATAATATAATTTTTGCTTACAACAAACTCAAAATGCGCTTAACATTCTATAAGGAAGAAGAGTTAAAATTGGGGTACATTGTCGCATCAAGTCCGGAGTTGGAATTATTTGGATACAAATTGATCAACAGAAAAATCAGTGCCGTCAAAAAAGATTTGGTTACCAAAGGAATCACTAAATTTACTCAGGAAGAGTTTGATACGTTCGAAAATTATTTCAATGAGGAAAACTGGATTATTTTTCAAACAGAATTTGATGAAGTGGTAAAATTTGAAATTGGTGCAATTATCAATCAGAAAGATGAATTTGACTGGAAATTTACAAAGAAATAATAGTGTTGGTTTACGTCTGATAGCACACAGATGACAAGGTTGCGACAGAAGAAAAACGAATTTTAAGTATTTTTTAATCAGTGTAAACCAGTTTAAATCCGCGTGCTGAATAAGATTTATCTAAATGGATTAAATAATAAACCCGACAGTTTTCCTTTGATGACAATTGTCGGGTTTTATAATTGTCAAATATTTTATTTTATTGTTTTGGAGTTGGCTGTTTTTCCAGCATTTCTAATTCGAACACAAGCATTGTATTAGGCGGAATAACGCCTCCGGCACCGCGCTCGCCATACGCCAGATTTGATGGGATAAATACGACTGCTTTGTCGCCAAAAGCCATATTGTCTAGTCCTTCGATAAATCCGGGTATCATGCCGTCTTTTTTTCCTGCTTCAAACGGGAAGGCTCGGTAGCCGTTTTGTGCAGCACGATTGGCATCAAATTTCCCGTAGACTTGATTGACTTCTTCATAGCTGCTGTCAAATAGGGTTCCGTCCTCAAAATAGCCCGCGTAATGAAAATAAAATGTTGCTCCGTTAGCAGGTTTTACTCCGGTTCCTTTCTCTGTTATCTTGTACGCTAATCCGGAAGGTGTGATGGTTGCTGTTGCTTTAGTAGTGGCTAGATAGGCTTTTTTTGCGGTTACTACAGCACCATATTTTTCCATGTATACTCGTTTTGCTTGCGCTTCCAGCGCTTCTCTTTTTACTTTGTTTTCCGCTTCAAAAACAGCTTGTTTGGCTTTGTTTTCTGCATTCGCCAAGTCTTGTTTCTTCTGGTCTTCAGATTTATTGTTGAAATAATCCGTGAACACTTTTGGGGCATCAAATTTTTTGGCCAAAGCGCCTTTTCTCACAATAGTAATCTTTGTAATTACATCGCTTTGCGCAATAGCGTTTACAATAGCCATTCCTTGGGTTACATGACCAAAAACGGAGTGCTTACCATCTAACCATGGCGTTGCTTTATGGGTGATAAAAAACTGACTTCCATTAGTTGCAGGTCCAGAATTAGCCATAGAAAGAATACCGGCTTTGCTGTGTTTCAAGTCCGTAAATTCATCTTTGAAACTATAACCTGGGCCACCGGAACCATTGCCGGAAGGATCTCCAGTCTGTATCATAAAATCTTGTATGACACGGTGAAATTTCAGAGCGTCAAAGAACGGTTTTCCTTTTAGTTTGTCATCAGTGACAAAAGTGTTTTTACCTTCGGCCAGTGAAATGAAGTTCGCAACGGTAACCGGAGCTTTTTGGTAGGCTAATTCCACTACAATGTCTCCTTTGTTGGTAGCAATTGTTGCAAAAATTCCCTCGATAACTACCGGAGCTTTTACCGCAGGTTTAACCGGTTTTTTTACAATTGCTTTTGCTGTTGTCACCGGTTTTTTGGCAGGAATAGATTTCTTGACCGTTTGGGAATGTACATTGACCATTCCCAGAAACAATAAAACCAGAATTTTAAATTTCATAGTGTACTAATTTAAAGACTTATTTTCTTACTATTATTGAGGCATTTTTTCTAATAATTCAATTTCAAAAATGATGTTGGCATTAGGCGGAATCACACCTCCGGCTCCAGCTGCTCCATATCCCAATTGGGATGGAATAAAAATCACGGCTTTGTCTCCAAACGATAATTTTTCGATGCCTTCAATGAAACCAGGAATCATGCCATCTTTTTTACCAGCTTGGAAAGGGATGGGTTGGTAGCCGTTTTGAGTGGCTCTGTTTTCATCGTATTTTCCAAAAGTTTGGGCAATACTTTCGATACTAGCATCAAATAATTCAGCATTTTCAAGAAAACCGGCGTAATGAATGAAGATGCTAGTGCCATTAGCAGGTTTTTTACCTCCGCTTTTTTTGGTGATCACGTATTGCAGTCCTGTTTTGGTTTTTGTTGCTTTGGCTTTCAATTCGGCAAAATAAGCTACTTTTTGTTCGCGGACTTCTTTGTATTTCTCGTTGTAAACTCGCTTGTTTTCAGTATCTACAGCTGCTTTTTCCTTTTGATTCTCAGACTCTATTGCAAAATAATCACTGAATACTTTTACGGCATTAAACTTTTTTGCCGCTTCCCCATTTCTAATAATGGTTACGGATTTGATAAAATCGTTTTGTTCTATTTTGTTTACGACATCCATCCCTTTTTCGACTACATGACCAAAAATAGTGTGCTTTCCGTCTAGCCAAGGTGTAGCAAGATGCGTGATAAAAAACTGACTGCTGTTAGTAGCCGGACCATTATTGGCCATAGCCAGAACGCCTCCTTTATCAAATTGCAAATCAGTAAATTCATCTTTGAACTTGTAGCCGGTATCACCAGAACCCGTTCCTAGCGGATCTCCTGTTTGTATCATGAAGTCTTTAATGACTCTGTGAAATTTTAATCCGTCAAAAAAAGGTTTGTTTTTAAGATTGTCATTAGTTACGTAATCATTTTTCCCTTCGGCTAATGCAACATAATTGGCTACTGTAATGGGGACTTTTTCAAAATTTAATTGTACTATGATGTCGCCTTTACTGGTTTCAATTTTAGCGTATAAACCATCAGGGAGATCACTGTGTTCTTCTTTACAGGAGTAAAACGAGGCAATTACCAGGAATGCGAATAAGATCTTTTTTTTCATTTCTAACTTTATTTTTATTGGTTTATAGTGTCTTTAGGGGTACTTGCGACCGGGACTTGTTGTTTGCTCGGAGCTGCGGGTATAACTGTTTTTACTGGTACTTCGTTCTCTTTTTTATAAGTTGCCTCCGATTTAAAGTCACGCAGCGTAACCGTGCAGATTAAGGGCTCGTTGGTGCCAATTTTTTTATCATCACCATGGTAACCGTACCCCATATTTGATGGAAAAAGAAAGGTAACTTTCTCGTTTTTACGCATTAGTTTGATGCCGTCTCGCAATCCCATCATGATGTTTTGTTTGTCAACATAATAAATTTGGGGTCTTAGTTCTATTTCAGAATAAATGATGGCTCCCTTTAAATCTTTTATTTCGTAATCAAAAAAGGCTACATCTCCTTTTTTTGGCGTAAGCGTATCCGTTTCATTTCGGGTTTGATAGGTGTACCAATATCCTTTTTTTGAGGCAAGGTATTTTATGTTTGGGTCGCTTTTGATTAAAGCCTTAATTTTGTCTTCTTCGGTGGCCACCAGTTTTTTGTTGCGTTGAATTGATTTTTTCATAAAACTTCCCGAAGCTTGCGAAAGGGGTCTGCGCGCCTCCTGATGCTGCTTGCAGCTTGACATAACCAGAATCGCAAAAAAGACCAGTGCAATAGGCGTACTGAATTTTAACATGGATTATACTTTTAGCGTTGTTACTAAATCTTCGAATTTTTTGATAGTTTCTGTCATTGATGTTTCTGATTTTCCTCCGGCTGCATTGCGATGTCCGCCACCATTAAAATGGTCTCTTGCAAATTGATTCACATCAAAATCGCCTTGGGAACGGAATGAAATTTTGATGATTTTTTCTTCTCTATTTTCTATAAAGATAGCTGTGAACACGATTCCCTTGATGTTTAATCCGTAGTTTACAATACCTTCTGTATCGCCTTTTACATAATCAAACGAATTTAATTCGTCCTGGCTAAGAGTCGTGTAGGCTGTTTTATGTTCCGGAAGTACTTTCATGTTTTGGAGCGCTCTTCCTAGTATTTGCAAACGCCCAAAGGAGCTGTTGTCAAATAATAAGTTTGGGATTTCTGTGTTCTCAACGCCTAAATCGATTAATTCAGCCACAATCCTATGGGTTGTTCCAGTTGTTTTTGGAAAACGAAAAGAACCGGAATCGGTTAGGATTCCAGTATAAATGCAGGTTCCGATAGTCTTGTCGATATCTTGTTTTTTTCCAAGGAATAAAATGAAGTTGTACACCATTTCACAAGTTGATCCAAAGGCCGTATCAGAGTAGGTGATCGCGGCATAATCATCCGGTTTTTGATGGTGGTCAATCATGATGAAGGGCACCTTTAGCTGGCATAAAACCTGCTCCATATCGCCGGTGCGGTGCAAGGCATTAAAATCTAAGGTAAAAATCAGATCGGCTTCTTCAAGGATTTTTGTACAATTTTGTTTGTCTTTTTCAAATATTTTAATCGTCTCAGAGCCCGGCATCCAAGCCAGAAAATCTGGAAATTCATTGGGAGAAACAACAACGGGATGGTGTTTATTTTTTAATAAAAAATGATATAAAGCCAGGGTAGAACCCATGGCATCGCCATCAGGGCCTCGGTGTGGGATTATGGCAATCTTTTTAGGAGTTGCTAATAACAACTGTATCGCTTGAATGTCTTGTATTTTCATAGATTGCGAAATTACATTTTTTTACTGTAATGTTGAAATGAATTATACAATTAACAAACTTTTAGAGGGTTATAAAAAGTCGGTGTTTCTTCTTTTTAATTTTTGGTACAAATGGTATTTTGCTCCTTTTACAATTTGGGCGTTGTAAATCCCCACGGAACCGGATGTAAAGTAAGCGATGCAGCACGCTAGACCAATAAAAATACCGCTTTCAACACCAAAAATTTCCATTCCCATGACCGTGCAAGCAATAGGTGTATGGGTGGCTCCGGAAAAAACAGCCACAAACCCCATGCCTGCCAAAAGGGCAATTGGCAATGGCACAACCAGCGATAAGGCACTTCCTAAAGTAGCGCCAACAAAAAATAGCGGGGTTACCTCGCCCCCTTTAAATCCTGCTCCCAGCGTAAATCCCGTAAAGAGTATTTTTAGTAGGAAATCATAAGAAGCATTTGGACTCGAAAATGCCTCAACAATCATAGGAACTCCAAGTCCAATGTATTTTGTAGTTCCAATACAATAGACGGCTAATGCAATGAAACATCCTCCCACAAAAGGGCGAAGCGGCGGAGACGATATGGTTTTAGAAAATAACCGACCCCAAAAGTGCGTGCTTCTGGAGAAAAGCATGGCGACCAAGCCAAACAAAATACTCACGAGAACTACCCAAGATAAGGTAATGAAAGTAATTGAAGGGACAAAAGGAATAGCATAATGCGTGTGTTGTACCTGCCAAAGTTCCACGGTGAAATAAGCGATGAAAGCAACAAAAAACGATAATAGGATGCTTTTTAAATTGATTTTACTAAAAAAAACAACTTCCAAAGCAAATAAGGCTCCGGCTAAAGGG
This sequence comes from Flavobacterium sp. RSP49, assembly GCF_003968735.1. Taxonomy (NCBI): domain Bacteria; kingdom Pseudomonadati; phylum Bacteroidota; class Flavobacteriia; order Flavobacteriales; family Flavobacteriaceae; genus Flavobacterium; species Flavobacterium sp. RSP49. The sequence goes on from NZ_RYDN01000042.1 coordinate 8,642, forward strand.
GTGCCAAAAATGGAAGCAAATCCTGCGCTGATTCCCAGAATGAGTATTGTTTTTCTTTCGGAATTATCGAGTTGAAATAGTTTTGTAAACTGATCCGCAATAGCACCTCCCATTTGTACTGCTGTTCCTTCACGACCGGCTGAACCGCCAAAAAGATGGGTGATCAAGGTGCCAAAAAGTACCAAAGGCGCCATTTTTAATGGAATAATTTGCTGCGGATTTTCATATTCTTTTAACAATAAATTATTCCCCTTGACGACTGATTCCCCCCAATAGTAATATCCCAAACCTATTGCCAAGCCGCCTATTGGCAAAAGCCAAATAATCCAATTGTTATTTTCTCGGGTTTGGGTTACCCACTCTAATGCTACCAGAAAAAAAGCAGATGCCGATCCGGAAAAAATACCTATTAAAATGCAAATGAAAATCCATTTGAGCAGGAGTGTCGTAATTTTTTTAGTTTTTTCTAAACTCATTAGTGGAAAGGGGGCAAAGTGTTTGTGCAAAAGTATTATAATCCGTCTTGAATTAATGATTTTTCAGGGGCTATTGCTGTAAATTCTATTTCAACTAGATATTCAGGACCGACTAATTTGCTGATTTCATAAAAACCAGTGGCAGGTTTTATATCTTTAAAAAATTGAGCATGAGCCTTAGCAACGTATTCAAAAGTAGTAATGTCAGTAGTGAAAATTCGGGTTCTGATAACATCTTTCATACTTGCATCCAAGTCTTCAAGAACTTTTTCGACACGTTCTAAAATATTAAGCGTTTGCGCATAGGCGTCATTAGCTTTTACTTTTTTGCCGTCAACCAGTGCGACAGTTCCGGAAACCTCAATAGAGTTGCCAATGCGTACGGCGCGGCAATATCCCATTTTGTCTTCCCATGGCGAACCTGTCAGTATGTTTTCTCTTTTCATTGTAGTAGTGTTTAAAGGTTGTTTAGTGTTATAGAAGGCGATGCTTTGGTATGGCATACTATTTGCAAGTTATAAAAAAAAGCGAAATAAAATCACCCGTTTTGTAATTAAAATGTTCCTTTTATGTACCGGTTTTTTATGGTGTTTGGGTATCCAAAATATAATAAAATCGGAAATTATAAGTTATAAATGAAAGTTAAATTAGTGCTTCGTTCTTGATTAAGTACAATAGGTTTTTTATTTTTAAATTTTTACAGGTACAAGAAACCTAATTTTGAAAGTTATGAAAAGGATTTTATTTTTAATGATTACCATCAGCATGTCTCTAAGCGGATATGCCCAAAACGAGTTTAGCTCAAAATTTAAAGCCATTCCCCCTAAAAATACAGCACCAAAAATTAAAAAACCAATTCCGCCGAAAGCGAGTGTTCCACCAGTCAAGACACCTAATGTGTTTAAAAATCCGGAGTTATTAAACCCAAAACCAAGTGCTTCAGCTCCTGTAGCGCCGGCAAATAATTTTTCGATGATTCCTAAAAATGAGTTTATTAATCCGGGAGATGTGTATAGAGACAAATGGAATAAAAAAGAAGAAAAAACAGAAGGTTTGGTGTATCGAAAAAACCAAGATTTAGGCAATTTTACCACGGGATCTGTAACAGCAAAAGTACTGTATCGCGATGCGGCCTACGTTGATGGAGATCAGATCAGAGTGTATCTGAACGATAAAGTGATCCAGTACCAAGTGAATCTTGAAAGTAATTTTCAAGGATTTGAAATCGTCTTAGAAAAAGGATTTAACAAGATTGAATTTGAAGCGTTGAACCAGGGATCTTCAGGGCCCAATACTGCTGAATTCAAAGTGTATAATGATAAAGGAGGTTTGATATCAGGAAGTCAATGGAATCTGGGAACAGGTTTTAAAGCAACCATTATTTTGGTCAAAGAATAGTTGACATAAATCCTGTATTGTAAAAACAAAAAGACCTTTGAAATGAGATTCCAAAGGTCTTTTTTTGTCTTATTTGAAAGTTCAGGGTACAATCACTTTGGATTTCGTCAGCCACTAGTTTGATAGCTTTTTTTAAAAAGGATCTGCAGTAACTTGAAATTTCATGTCCGATTTTATGGAAATATCTTGAGTAATCGCCTCTTTGGTTATCGCTTTTGTTCGAAGTTTAAAACTGGAAGCTTTAACGTATTTGTCTAATTTTGCTGTGGTACAGGTTAAACTCAACGTGTTTGATGTTGCGTTTATATCGTCTAAAAAAGCCAGTTCAATCTCGTCGCTGTCATTTGTTGAAATATAAATATGTATCGATTTTAAAAATGAAAATGATTTTTTAGCAGGATTTGTTACCGTCAATTTCATCTCTTTCAATTTTACATCTTTGACTAATTCGGCATTTGTATTGTTATTTTCAAATGCGGTACTAGAATTAGACGGAACATCTGGAGTAACTAATTCTAAAGCGGTGTTCACTGGAAATCCAGATGGAATGGTAACGGTCGTTTGATTATCTATCGAAAAGGTCAATAAATCATCAATTACATTACATGAAATGATAATAAAGCCAAAAAAGGCAACGACTATAAAATTTTTTGCTTTCATTTTTTCTGTTTTAAGGAGATTATTAGGACCGCAAATGTACTCTTTTATCTTCTAAACTTAATTTCAGGTTAAGTCCAAAATGGTCTCACAGGCTAATTCTCTTTTAAAAAATAGGAGAAATTATTTTGGTGATCCAAAATAAAATAAATATTTTAAAATTCGATTTTTCAATTCAAAATATAAAAAGTATTTTTGCACATGCAACACAACGTACTTATTTTAGATTTCGGATCGCAATACACACAACTTATTGCTCGTAGAGTTCGCGAATTAAATATATTCTGCGAAATCTTCCCATACAATCATTTTCCGAGTGATTTATCTTCTTACAAAGCCGTAATCCTTGGTGGTAGCCCTTTTTCTGTTCGAGGAGAAGATGCGCCACATCCGGATTTATCTCAAATTAGAGGGAAATTACCTTTATTAGCCGTTTGTTACGGAGCCCAATATTTATCTCATTTTAGTGGAGGTGAAGTGGCAGCTTCAAATACAAGAGAATATGGTAGAGCTAATTTATCTTTTATAAAAGAGAATGAAGTGTTCTTCGAGGGTGTTTCTGAAAACAGCCAAGTTTGGATGAGCCATAGCGATAGCATCAAAGCATTGCCCACTAATGGAGTAAAACTTGCTAGTACCCACGATGTGGAATTTGCAGCTTACAAAATAGAGGGTGAAACCACGTACGCCATTCAGTACCATCCGGAAGTTTTTCACTCAACCGACGGATCTAAAATGTTGGAGAACTTTTTGGTGAAAATTGCGGAAGTGCCTCAAAATTTTACGCCAAATGCTTTTGTTGAAGAAATGGTAGCTGAATTAAAAGAAAAACTACAAGACGATAAAGTGGTTCTCGGACTTTCTGGAGGAGTAGATTCTACCGTGGCAGCAGTTTTATTACATCAAGCGATTGGTAAAAACCTGTATTGTATTTTTGTGAATAATGGTTTGCTTCGTAAAAATGAGTTCCAGAATGTACTGGATCAGTACAAAGGAATGGGTTTGAACGTAAAAGGAGTCGATGCCGGTGATCGTTTTTTATCTGAATTAGCAGGTGTCAGCGACCCGGAGACCAAACGTAAAATTATAGGACGTGTCTTTATCGAAGTTTTTGATGATGAATCGCACCTTATACAAGATGTAAAATGGTTGGCACAAGGTACTATTTACCCGGATGTTATTGAATCCGTTTCTGTAAAAGGACCATCGGCAACCATAAAATCACACCATAATGTTGGCGGTTTGCCGGATTACATGAAACTAAAAATAGTAGAGCCATTGCGCATGCTTTTTAAAGATGAGGTACGCAGAGTAGGGGCTTCTTTAGGAATAGACCCTGAATTATTAGGCAGACATCCTTTTCCAGGACCAGGACTGTCCATCAGAATTTTAGGAGACATTACCCCGGAAAAAGTACAGATTTTACAGGACGTTGATGCTGTTTTTATTGACGGATTAAAATCTTGGGGACTGTACGATAAAGTATGGCAAGCCGGAGCCATTTTACTTCCCGTTAATAGCGTAGGAGTAATGGGAGATGAGCGTACCTATGAGAAAGTAATTGCATTACGTGCTGTAGAATCTACAGATGGTATGACAGCAGATTGGGTACATCTTCCCTATGATTTCCTGATGAAAGTCTCGAATGACATAATCAACAAAGTAAAAGGGGTTAATAGAGTGGTGTATGATATCAGTTCAAAACCGCCGGCAACTATTGAATGGGAATAATACTTTACTATTTAGTCCTTTCTAAGAACAGCTTTTTTTAATGTTCCCATATAAACGGTATCAAATTTTTTAGAATAAAATTTGGTACCGTTCTTGTATTACTAATTTGAATAATTTATAAATGAAAACGATGAAATATTTTTTTGTAATTTGTATGGTGCTGTTGTTGTTCAATCATGATAGTGTTTTTGCACAGGAAAAAAATACAACGCACAAAGTGGCGAAAGGGGAAACAATTAACGAAATTGCTCAAAAATACAAGGTCACTCCATTTGATATATATCAACTAAATCCGGATGCTCAAAGCGCATTGAAACCAAACAGTATTTTGCTGATTCCTAAAAAAGGGGGCAGCCAAAAACCGTTGACTGCGACTATACCAGGTGCGAAGGCTATAATTCACGAAGTGACACCAAAAGAAACGCTCTATGGTATCGAAAAAAAATATGAGGTAACGGATGAAGCTTTAAAAGAAGCGAACCCTTTTCTTGAAAACGAGGGCCTCCAAATAGGGCAGACGCTTATTATTCCATCTAAAAATGGGTTAAAAAAAACAGTATCAAATCAGGATAAAGTAGTGTATCACGATGTGCTTCCAAAAGAGACTAAATACTCAATCGCGAAATACTATGGAATTACCATTGCAGAATTAGAGCAGAAAAATCCTGAAATAGTTTCCGGTTTACCCATTGGATATAAATTGCGTATCAAAGGGAATCCCGAAACTTTGGGGCCAAAAGCAGATAAAACGGAAGCAGCGTTTGCGTCCAAAGAAGAAATGGGAGAAAATAATGCACAACCAGCCAAAGTACTCTTTAGTTACCGTTCCTATGTTATAAAACCGAAAGAAACACTGTATAGTTTGTCCCGAATGTTTAATTTGAGTCAGGAGGAATTAATTGCTTTAAACCCCGCTTTATCTCAGGGCGTGACAGAAGGTATGATTTTGAAAGTCCCGTCAGCGACTCCTGTTTTGCAAGAAATTAAAAAAGAATATACCGTATTGTCAAATAATAGCGCGAACAGGAAAAAACTAGTGCTTCTTTTGCCCTTTAATATTGCAAAAATGGAGGTGGATACTGCAAATTCAATCATCACCCGCTTAAAAAACGACAAGTTTTTGAATATGACTTTAGATTTTTATGCAGGTGCATTAATGGCCATAGATTCTGCCAAACAATTGGGTCTTTTTCTTGATGTGAGTATCTATGATTCCCAGGAAACTAAGGATTATTCTAATATAGTAGCATTAATTAAGCGAAATAATTTGGAAGATTCAGATGCTATAATTGGACCATTTTATCAAAGTAACGTCGAGATAACGGCTGAATTACTTCATAAACGCCAGGTTCCGGTAATCTCCCCTTTATCAAAAGATGTTGGTAACTCCCTTAGTAATTTATATCAAACCATTCCAACGACCACTGAGGTTAAAAATGCGATGTTCAATTATATGCGAGCCAGAGGAGGCGTTATTATAGCAGTAGTCGATAGGAAAAAAGAATCTGTAATTCAGTTTATAAAAGAAAATCATAAAGACGTTAAATTTGCAACTCTTAATCCAAATGGCAGTGTGTCTCCAGAAAATCTACAGCGTTTATTTGTAAAAGGCAAAATGAATTACGTGGTGATGGAAACCGAAAACACGAGTATGATCAAGGCAACTATGGCCACTATGTTGAGTGCTATGTCTGCGTATCAAGTGCAGTTAGTAATTCTGGAACCAAATGAAACATTAGATACGGACGAAATTAATTTTGTGAATTTGACAAAATTGAAATTAATGTATCCGTCAGTTGCTCGTGAAAATGAAACTCCTGAAGCATTAATTTTTGAGAAAGAGTTTAAAAACAGGAATAAAATTACTCCAAGTGCTTATGCAATTCGTGGTTTTGATGTTACTTTTGACACGATGATGCGTTTGTCACAAGATAAGAAATATCAGGAAACAGTAGACTTTACGGCAACGGAACAAATAGATAATAAGTTTGAATTCTATAAAAAAGAAGATGGTGGATATACCAATAAAGGAATTTATATTTTATATTATGATACCGATTTAACCATAAAAGAAGCAAAATAATGACATCAATAGTAACGTATTTAGGGGATTTAAGAACCTCTTCTATTCATTTGCAATCCGGGACTGAAATTTTTTCGGATGCTCCTTTAGATAATAATGGGAAAGGAGAAGCTTTTTCTCCAACGGATGCGGTTGCCAATGCTCTGGCAACTTGTATGATGACCATTATGGGAATAAAAGCACGAGATCTCGAAGTGGATTTAAAAGGATCTACCGCTGAGGTGGTCAAAATAATGAAAATGGAACCCAGACGTATTGATGTGATAGCGATTAATTTTGAGATGTACGGAACTGCTGATGTAAAGAATAAAAGAATACTGGAAAGAGCAGCAATGACCTGTCCTGTATTCCTGAGTCTGCATCCCGAAATCGAGAAACGAATTATTTTTAACTGGAATTAAATAGTCTTAGGAAGCAAGAGACAGGAAACAAAAATGATTATTTCTTCTTGTTTTCCTGTCTCTTGCTTCTTTTTTATTATAAAATGGATCAAAACCAAAAACAACTCATCAAGCTAGCCCATACTAAAATGCCTTTTGGTAAATACGAAGGCTGGTTTCTTATCGATATCCCGGAATACTATATTGTGTGGTATAGCAATAAAGGGTTTCCTAAAGGGGAACTAGGAGAACAACTGAAATTAATTTATGAATTGAAACTCAATGGTCTGGAAGAGTTAATTCGAAATATAAAAAAACGGTACCCAAAACCGATTTAATTTTCAATTTGACAATTTATAATTGTACTTTTGCCACGTTTTTTACACAACTACAATACAAATAACAACAGAATGAATCAAACGAAATATATTTTTGTTACTGGCGGTGTGACTTCTTCTTTAGGGAAAGGAATCATTGCAGCATCTTTGGCAAAATTGTTACAAGCTAGAGGATACCGTACAACCATCCAAAAGTTTGACCCATACATTAATGTAGATCCAGGGACATTAAATCCTTATGAACATGGAGAATGTTATGTGACTGATGATGGTGCCGAAACGGATTTGGATTTAGGGCATTACGAGCGTTTTTTGAATGTTCCTACTTCTCAGGCGAATAATGTGACTACAGGAAGAATTTATCTTTCGGTTATTGAAAAGGAAAGAAGAGGAGAGTTTTTAGGAAAAACAGTACAAGTAGTTCCTCATATCACCAATGAAATCAAGGAAAGAATGCAGTTGCTTGGAAATTCCGGCGATTATGATATTGTCATCACTGAAATTGGGGGTACAGTAGGAGACATTGAATCCTTACCTTACATAGAATCTGTTCGTCAATTAGTTTGGGAATTAGGAGAGCATAATGGGATTGTAATTCACCTTACTCTGGTTCCTTATTTAGCTGCCGCGGGAGAGTTGAAAACAAAACCAACCCAACATTCCGTAAAAACCTTGATGGAAAGCGGAATAAAAGCAGATATTTTAGTGTGCAGAACGGAACACGAAATTTCTGAAGAATTACGCAATAAACTGGCTTTGTTTTGTAATGTAAAAAGAGAAGCTGTTATTCAGTCTATTGATGCTTCCACGATTTATGAAGTGCCTAATTTAATGTTGGAAGAAGGACTTGATGTTGTGGCGTTAAAAAAACTAGATTTACCTAAAAAAGCGGCTCCGGATTTAAAAAACTGGAATACTTTTTTACGCCGATTGAAAAATCCAAAGCATACCGTGAATATAGGTTTGATAGGAAAATATGTAGAAATGCAGGATTGTTACAAATCTATTTTGGAAGCATTTATCCATGCCGGTGCAGCTAATGAAACAAAAGTAAATGTGATTTCAATTCATTCAGAACACATTGATGCAAATAATATACAGGAAAAATTCTCAGGTTTAGACGGAATTCTGGTTGCTCCAGGTTTTGGTGAAAGAGGAATAGAAGGGAAAATTGCTGCCGTGCAATATGCCCGTGAGAATAAAGTGCCGTTCTTCGGAATTTGTTTGGGGATGCAAATGGCCATTATAGAATATTCAAGAAATATGTTGGGTTATAAAGATGCTAATTCAACTGAAATGAATGAACACACCGCTTATCCGGTAGTAAACCTCATGGAAGAGCAAAAAACTATCACGGATAAGGGCGGAACAATGCGTCTTGGTGCATGGAAATGCGACATCAAAAAAGATACATTAGCCTATAAAATTTATGGAAAAGAAACCATTTCAGAACGCCACCGTCACCGCTATGAGTACAACAGTAAATACGTTACTCCATTAGAAAATGCCGGATTGATGGCTTCAGGCGTAAACCCTGATACGGGATTGGTAGAAATTATAGAAATAGAAGATCATCCGTTTTTTATTGGCGTGCAATACCATCCGGAATACAAGAGTACGGTTGCAAATCCGCATCCTATTTTTGTGAATTTTGTGGCAGCAGCCGTTCAGGCAAAGAAAAAATAACTGAAAACGATTGGGTTTCAGTAAACCTAAAATTTATAACTTTTTTTAATTATAATGGAACAAAAAAAATTTGACCTCAATTCGATCATAGGTTTTGTATTAATTTTTGGTATTTTGATTTTTATCATGTACCAAAATCAACCTGATGAGAAAGTAATTGCCGCTGAAAAAGCACAAAAAGAGTTGGTGATTCAGGAAGCTAAAGCAAAAGAGTTAGAAGCTAAAACGGTTGCAAAAGCGACAATTGCGGTTGCTGCAACCGGAGATTCAACTCAACTGGTGCAGTTGCAAAAATCCTTAGGGAATTTTGCCTATTCTGCAACATTACCTTCAGCAAAAGCAGGCTTTACAACTATTGAAAATGATTTGGTTACATTAAAAATAGCCAATAAGGGAGGCTATATTGTGGAAGCTACTTTGAAAAAATTTGAAAAATTCAAGAAAGGTTCAGGACAATTAGTGCAATTGATCAAAGACAATAATGCCAATTTAAATGTACAATTGCTGACTAGTGATAACCGTACTTTAAATTCAAAAGACTTGTATTTTGAACCGACCTTGACAAAAGTTGGAGCAGATCAAATATTGTCTATGAAATTGAAAGCGGGAGCTAATGAATTCTTGGAATACAAATACGTGTTGAAACCAAACGAATATATGATTGGTTTTGACATTCGTTCCCAAGGGTTGAATAAAGTATTGAATACCGCCAAACCAGTAGATTTAGAGTGGGATTTAAAAACCTACCGAAACGAGAAAAGTGTTTCGTATGAAAACCGGTATACTGAAATCTATTTTGAACATGAAGACGGAAAAATAGATTACGCAGGATTGGGTCAGATGGAAGAATCTGACTTAGATAAAGCCACTTTTGTAGCTTTCAAACAGCATTTTTTCTCTACGATTCTTTTAACGCAAACCCCTTTCGAAACGGCTAAATTAAAATCAACTAATTTAGTGCTGGATGACAAAGTGGATACTACTTTTACAAAACAATTTAATGCTAACATTCCATTAGCATTTACTAATGGCGAATTAGATCACAAAATGAGTTGGTATTTTGGTCCAACAGATTATAAGACATTACACTCATACGATCAAAATCTGGAAAAAATTATTTCACTGGGTTGGGGAATTTTTGGGTGGATAAATAAGTTTATCTTTATTCCATTATTTGCCTTTTTAAGTTCTTATATTTCTTATGGAATTGCGATAATTATTTTTACAATTCTGATAAAAATAGCAATGTCGCCTATTACTTTTAAATCGTTCTTGTCACAGGCTAAGATGAAAGTGTTGCGTCCTGAAATAACAGAATTGAGTGAAAAATTCAAAAAAGACCCCATGAAGAAACAACAGGAAACAATGAAGTTGTATAACAAAGCGGGAGTAAATCCTATGGCAGGTTGTATTCCAGCATTGATTCAACTGCCATTTATGTATGCTTCGTTTCAGTTTTTCCCATCGGCATTTGAGTTAAGACAAAAAAGTTTCCTTTGGGCGGATGATTTATCGTCTTTTGATGAAGTAATCCGTTTGCCTTTCTATATTCCGTTTTACGGAAATCACATCAGTTTGTTTCCTATTCTGGCTTCGATTGCTATTTTCTTTTACATGAAAATGACTTCTGGAGACCAGCAAATGGCTGCTCCACAACAAGAAGGAATGCCGGATATGGCAAAAATGATGAAAATTATGATATACGTGTCGCCAATCATGATGTTGTTTTTCTTTAATAGTTATGGTGCGGGATTGAGTTTGTATAACTTTATTTCGAATTTGATTACCATTGGAATTATGATTGTCATCAAACGATACTTTATCGATAGTGATAAGATTCATACTCAAATTCAAGAGAATAAATTGAAAGAGCCCAAAAAGCAAGGTAAATTCCAGAAAAAACTGCAAGAAGTGATGGAACAAGCCGAAGCTCAAAAAGCACAACAAAAGAAAAAATAATGCATAAAAAAAGCTCTCAAATATTGAGAGCTTTTTTATTAGATTAATTGTCCCGTCCTGAAATAGCGATACACAAAAAGTATCCTAATGGAAAAACATGAAGAAACACGCTATGTGAAGCGG
>NZ_RYDN01000043.1:0-17561 GCF_003968735.1 Flavobacterium sp. RSP49
GATAAATCTTCTCCCTTGAGTTCAAGAAGTTCCTTTAAGCAAATCCCCGAAGTTTCAATCACACCAAGATATTTGACGATGGTTGTTCTTGATTTTCCAATGCTTTTGGAAATTTGACTGTTAGAAAGACCATTGGCTTTCATTCTGATGATTTCTCGTATCATAATTGATCCTCTTGATTTATTGGCCATACTGATGTGATTAGATCACAAAGTAGGGGTAAAAAATCATCATCAAAACTGTCCAGTTTGAACCGGAATGAGGTGTTCACTTTAAACCGGAATGGGGTGTTCACTTTGCTCCGGAATCACCTGTACAGTTTAAACCGGAATGGGATGTTCAGTTTGCCCCGGAATATCCAGCTATGCGAATGTCTCCTGACTTCGCACCCGTAAAATAATATTCCAAAACAAAAAAGAGACTCGAAAGTCTCTTTGTGAAATTAATATATCTTTATAAATGATTATTTATTGATTAATTTTTCAAGCCTTGCCATCATTTCATCTTTTTCTTTTAGCATACGCTCGTATAATGCAATTTTTTCTTCGTGTATTTGTACAATTTTATCAATCGGATTAAAAGTACAATTGATATATCCAGAATTGTTAGCAACTGCTCCTTCATGAAAAGTGTTAGCAATAATGTTCACAGCCTGCTCTTCATCAAAATTCTGAAAAGCTTCAACTGGAATTTTTAATACTGCTGAGATTTGTTTTAGCAGCTTATCTTCAATCACATCTTTTTGCTCCAGCATAGAAATTTTCTTTTGATTCCAGTCTTCTCCCAGATCATAAGCTAATGCCTCCTGCTTTATGTTAAGCATTTCTCTGAAACGTTTTACGTTTCTTCCCTGATGTATTTTTTGTTCCATAATGAGTGTCAATTTCTGAAGGCTCAAAGATAAAGCCATTTGGATTAAAAAGTCTGAGTTTCAAAGATAAAAAAATATCCTGTAAAATATCCCTTTTGTCAGATATTATATCCGTATAGCGAATAGATTATCCTCTTTAAAGAATAGAACTTCGCTATTCAATATTAAATCTTCTCGTATGAAAAAGAATAAAATATTTTTCGAAACAAGATTTTGGGCAGGGTTTGTGGCAGGAAATCCATTTGAGGCATTTGACGCCATTTTTGACTTTGCACATCTTGATTATTATAAACAGAATTTAAGTCAAGCTGTACTTCACTGCTATAAGACAAAAGTTTACAAGAAGGAAACCCCCTGTAATGTTTTTGTCTTTTATACTACTGTATGCTCTTTTCTCAAAGTTTGTTACTGCCTAAAGGCAAAAGACAAGAAATGGAAAGTAAAAGAGTCTTCTCGATCTGAAACTGTATTTCATCTCTCTTCTCTGACCAAAGAAGAATTCGACAATCCTTTTTTGGTGCTTCAAAATGCATTTGAAGAGAAAACACTGCAAGAGTTTGAGTTTTTTTTATCTGAAATTACAGAGCTTTCATTATCTCCCTACTCTGGTGATCCTGATTCTGACCTGACGACACCTTATATCCATTTAATCAAAATGCTAGATGCAGCAGAGCTAATAAGGGAAAGGGGTGTTGAGAGAATAAAGAAAACTACTCAAGCTGAACCACTAACGGAATAAAATATCCTTTATCTAATCTTCAAAAACACAGTATTATGAAAACTCTAGAAAAACTTAAATTTCCAAAACTCGAAAATGAATATTTGGAAAATATAATCAGACAATTAATCCATCAGTATAATGTTATACAAATATTTTTCACCAAAGAAAAGTATTCAGCATTTAGCTGTCTTATTATCAATATTGAAAGCAGTATAGACGCTCAGAAACTTCAGCAGAGTAAATGGGTAAGAAAAGTTAAAGAACACCTTCAGATTAATATCGTTTTTATCTTCTCATCAAAACTTCGTCATCACTATTCTTTAGGTTCTCCTTTCATTGCGTTTTACTGCCGTGAGTCTGCGGTTATCTACCAGAATAATGAGTTCGAAAATTCTATTTTTAGAACAGAGCAATGGCAAAAATTCAAGAAGAAGTTAAATAAGTATGAGGGTAATTTTTACCACGATTACGATCTTCATGAGTTGCAGATTAAAAATCTCATTTCAGAAGGTGCTTCAAACAGCGTATTTACATCCTATGCAAGACTTGTTGAATATGATCTTGACTATTTAGAAGAACTGTACATAGGAAGTAAATCTGTTTTGCAGAGCTTAGATGATAGGATCAATAATATTATCCAATATATTCCTGATATTCAAAAATATTTTATAAGAACCCCTTATAGTAAATTTTATCTGACGGATTTATTTAGGAAAGCAAAAGAAGCTTCTGAGGATGATGATGTAATTTATAAAGAAGAAATGTATGAAGCAGTTGGAATTGCCCAGCGAAGTCTCTCTTTTCTTGTAGAAAAAAGGTTTGCCGAATTAAAGAAGCTAATCAAGAAAGGACTGCATGAAAGTAATGAGGCTGTATGTGAAATTGAAATGAAGTCGAAGAATATAATTTTAGATACTGCAATAGAAACTATATTAGAAAAGGCAGAAGTTGAGGAAATCTATTTATATCATCAAATTATCTATGGCGAAAAAACGACTTACTATCTGATGCTTATAGCTGTCGGGGCGGGTAATGAAAAATTAAAATTAATCACTCAATCTTTAAAAAGTAAAATAGGAGAAAAACATGATTTTGTTTTGTTGAGCCACAGTCGTTACTGGATACAGACTAATCTGTATCAGAATCAGAGTTTCTTTTTCAGTATTATTCAAAACGAATATCTGATATATTCTTCGAGTAAATATCTTCCTAATTTTCACTGGGAAGTTCCTCACAATTCTTATCACGCTGATCTGCATTTTTATTATAAGCCTACCAAAAATATTGCCCTGCAATTTTTTGAAATAACCAATGATGATAAAGAAAACTATCAAGGGTTAGAGTACTTTTTTGCATTATTTTTCATGTCATTTTGCAGAACGTACATTTTTGTAAAAACGTATTACCTGCCTAATTATCTTTCGAATCAAGCATTATGGCAGTTATGTATTTATGCAGATTCGGACATACGAAAATATAATTATCTCATAGAGCAGTTCTGGACTGATTTCTATCCTTATTTAGATAAGCATATGACCCTTCATCATAAATTGTCTAAGCTCAAAAAAGAAGAGGTTCTTCAGATGAATGTTATTGTTGAGAAACTGATGTATGAATTACACAATTTAGTTATTGAAGATGGATTATTATAGAGCTTTGAGCCGGTCTCTCTACGGTCGTTCCCTTTGTTCCGTTCGGCTGTTTCAGTCGGTCAACCTTACATTTCCATAAGAACATTATCGGTAAATAAGCAATTAAGTAATTCTATTCAATAGCGTAGGTATCCCTCCATTCCACAGACATTTCACAGTACAAAAAAATACAGCAGCTTAAAATACAGCAGCTATATTTTTTGCACTGTTTCGTTCCTCATCTCCACACGGTCACTTCCTGCGTTCGGTCGGGCTATTACATCCACAATACCGCTTCATTTCGTTACATTTCGCAAGCTACGTTTCACTACATTCCAGCCGTATTATGTTTGTCGCCCTTAGTTTTTTCAGCGGTTGCTCCTTCGCACAGCTATCGGGGTTGGCTCCGTTATCACTTTGCCCTAAATCAAGGAATGCCAAAGGCTATCTTATATTTTTTTCCCGCCGTTTCACGCTCATATCTTCTTCGTTTCACAGCGCACCCACGCTCACCTTTCGCATCTATTGGTGGCAGTTCGATTGCCGCAACACCGCCTCTTCACTCCTCGAAAAACAATAATTTCCGCTATCACTACAATTATAATTTTCTGCGGTGCTTGGGGGTGTTTGATTGCCGATTCCACAAGAAACATCCTGCTACAAAAAAATAAATAAAAAGAAAGTGAAGCTCTGCTACGGTTTCAAATAGTAAAGTTCAAGCCCTACGGGTTTTTAAAAAAATCTCCACCCTTACTTTTTCAATTCATAATCCGACTTTATAAACACGATTAAAATAAGCAAGAACAGTTGGGCAGTATTTTTTCAAAAAAACTTGACTTAATTTGAAACCTTCTCAGTAAGGACAACTTTCTTTTTTTTCTTTTTCTTTTGAAAATAATTAGGTTAAAAAAAGTCAGTATTAAAAAACCAATTTGTACTATAAACGAACTCGTTTGATGAAAATATTAATCTAACATCAATCTTTTAAATCAAATCGTATTTTACTTTAAAGTTAATAAAAAATAAAAAGAGAAAATTGTGGGGATATATTGTAAATAAAAAAATCATAACGCATTTATTTACAAGGGTTAGAGTAGTTTTACTGCGGAGAAAGAGGCATTAATTAACTTCACTAATATCCTCAAAGACAACAAAAAACACTCTAAAAGATATTATAAGAAAGTAAAAACACCAATTTATTTACAGTAATTACGGTTTTTCTCATTACAAATTAGGATATAATGAATACTTTAGCTTCATAAATATTTTAATACAAAAATTGCTTAATGGCAGCCGAACAAAAACAAAAATTAGAACAACAACTCTGGAACATTGCAAACACCCTTCGTGGGAAGATGGATGCCGATGATTTTAGAGATTACATATTAGGTTTTATCTTCTACAAGTACCTGAGTACTAAAATGGATTTGTATGCGAACACCATACTGAAACCAGACGGTTTGACCTTTCAAGAAGTCGCAGGACATGTTGACGAAGCACTACTAATGCAAGAAATAAAACAACTCGCTATTGACAAACTCGGCTTTTTCTTAGAACCAGCTGATTTATTTTCAGAATTAGCACAAAGAGGAAACGCAGGCGGAAAAAACAATTTCATTCTGGGCGACTTGGCCAAAGTACTCACGCACATTGAGCAAAGTACTATGGGTGCTGAGAGCGAAGAAGATTTTGGAAACCTATTTGCTGATTTGGATTTAACCTCTCACAAACTGGGAAAATCAGAAGCGGATAAAAACGAACTCATCGTAAAAGTCCTTGTGCATCTCGATGAAATTGATTTTGATCTTGAAAATACCGACAGTGACGTTCTGGGCGATGCCTATGAATATCTAATAGGACAGTTTGCCAGTGGTGCAGGTAAGAAAGCAGGTGAATTTTATACCCCACAACAAGTAAGTAGTGTCTTGGCACAAATAGTGACTGCAGGCAAAGACCAACTCAAGAGCGTCTACGATCCTACTTGTGGTTCTGGCTCATTGTTGTTGCGTGTGGCCAAAGAAGTCAAGAACGTCAGTGCTTTTTACGGACAGGAGATGAACCCTACCACGTACAACTTGTGTCGCATGAACATGATTATGCACGATGTGCATTACAAGCGTTTCGATATCAAGAACGAAGACACCTTAGAGCGACCGCTACATTTAGACATGCGTTTTGAAGCCATTGTGGCTAATCCCCCTTTTTCTGCTAATTGGAGTGCAAGTCCTTTATTTATGAACGACGACCGTTTCTCTG
The DNA here is from genome assembly GCF_003968735.1 of Flavobacterium sp. RSP49. Lineage (NCBI taxonomy): Bacteria > Pseudomonadati > Bacteroidota > Flavobacteriia > Flavobacteriales > Flavobacteriaceae > Flavobacterium > Flavobacterium sp. RSP49. The sequence goes on from NZ_RYDN01000043.1 coordinate 5,480, forward strand.
CTTATGGGAAACTCGCTCCATCCAGTAAAGCTGATTTTGCCTTTGTGCAACACATGGTACACCAGCTGGACGATAATGGAACTATGGCAATTGTTTTGCCCCACGGCGTTTTGTTTCGTGGTGGTGCCGAAGGTCACATACGTCAGTACTTAATACAAGAGAAGAATTACCTCGATGCCGTTATAGGCTTGCCAGCGAATATTTTTTACGGTACGAGTATCCCAACTTGTATTTTGGTCTTGAAGAAAAAGAGAGAAAACCCTAATAACATATTGTTTATTGATGCCAGCCAACATTACGAAAAGGTGAAAACCCAAAACGTGTTGCGCACTGAAGACATTGATAAAATTATAAGCACCTACGAAAACCGAACGGAAGAAGATAAATACAGCCATATCGCTCTTTTAAGTGAAGTAGAAACTAACGATTACAACCTGAATATCCCTCGTTATGTAGATACGTTTGAAGAGGAAGAAGCCATAGATTTAAAAGCCATAACCACCGAATTACGGGAATTAGCTGTTCTTGCTGATACAACCGATGCAACCATTGTCGGTTTTTGTACAGAACTAGGAATAGAAACCCCATTTTAATGAGTATAGCAACTTTACAAATCGAAAAGAAAAAAACACTGGTGCCGCTATTGAGGTTTCAGGAGTTTGAGGGAGAATGGGAATATGAAAAATTACAAGCAAGAATTAAAACGATTGATTCTGGTTGGAGTCCTCAATGTGAAGAATTTCCTTCCACAGAAAATGAATGGGGTGTACTAAAGACGACTTCTGTTGTATGGGAAGGATTCAACGAATCTGCAAACAAAAAATTACCTGAGAAATTAAGTCCAAGACCAGAGCTACAAGTTTCAATAAATGATATTTTAATAACACGAGCTGGACCTACAAGTAGAGTTGGTGTTATAGTTCATGTTAATAAAGTAAGGGATAAATTGATGCTTTCTGACAAACTTATAAGAATCAGGTCAAATGAAAAGTGTTCGAGTTTGTTTCTTGCAATTTCATTAAGTAATAGTAACTCACAAAAACAATTAGTTAGTAAATCAAGTGGTTTAGCTGAGTCCCAAACAAATATTTCACAGAAAATACTACTGAATACTAAATTATCATTCCCATCCCTCCCTGAACAACAAAAAATAGCTTCTTTTTTAAGTGCGGTCGATGAAAAAATACAGCAACTGAGCCGCAAAAAGGAATTGTTAGAACAATACAAAAAAGGCGTAATGCAACAATTGTTCTCGGGTAAATTGAGGTTTAAAGACGAGAATGGAGAGGATTATGCGGATTGGGAAAGAGGTAGGTTTTCTAAATTTATTAAACTTTATAGAGGTAGTTCTCCTCGACCTATTATTAAATACATAACGACTTCTAAGGATGGTGTTAATTGGATAAAAATAGGAGACACTAAACATTCCAAAAATTATAGGATAAAATCTGTATCTGAAAAAATAACTAAAAAAGGCTCATTAAAATCTAGATTTGTAGAACGAGGGGAAATTATTTTAGCAAACTCAATGAGTTTTGGTAAGTCTTATCTTTTGCAAATTGATGGCTGTATATATGATGGATGGTTTGTTTTACGTGAGTATGAAAAAGCATATGATAAGGAGTTTTTACTGCAAGTGTTAAATTCTGAATTCTTACAAAGACAATACTTCAGGTTATCGACAGGTGGAGTTGTACAAAACATTAGTAGTGAAATTGTTTATAGTACACTTTTGTTTCGTCCAGTTATCAATGAACAACAAAAAATCGCCAATTTCTTATCGAGTATCGATGTTAAAATAGAAAGCACTAACCAACAAATTAACCAAACTCAGACCTTTAAAAAAGGCTTGTTGCAGCAAATGTTTGTGTGAAATGTTTGTTAAAAACAATAAAAAAGTAAACCTACAAGTTGATTAAATGAAAATAGTTGATATATTTGCACCCACATTATTCGCTTTCCACTACGATGGAGAAGCAGATAATGAGTACGATCGACTAATGGATAATTGGACAGATGTAAGTTACCTTAGAAACTATGCAAAAAACAATTCAATAGACAATGTAAATCAATTTGTAAAAGACAGACTAAAAGACGCTGAACAAATACAAGATTTACTAGAAGAAATTACAACAAACAAAGAACCTTTAGAATATTATTTCAGAACCCTTTTTGATAGCGAATCAGGAATAAAACTCCTTTCATTACAAAAAGGAAAAATAGAGAGGAACGGAATTCGATTGTATGCCGTTAAAATTGATGAAAATTGTTTCGTCATTACTGGAGGAGCAATGAAAATGAGTCAAGCAATGCAAGATCATCCCGATTCTAATAAAGAATTAACAAAAATTAAAGCGGCAAAAGCATATTTACAAGAAAATACAATTGTTGATAAAGATTCTTTTTACGAACTTATAAACGAACTAAAATGAGCAATAAGGAAAAATTTATAACCTTGGTTTCACCTGAAACAACCAATACAGTTGCTAAAAACAGAGACAGGATAAAAAATAGAGCAATGTTGAGAGAATCTCAAAATATTGCGCTAAAAGTACTGGATAAGTTAGAGGAAATTAGATGGTCTCAAAGAAAATTGGCAAAAGAAATGGGGGTAACTCCACAACAAATTACCAAAATTGTAAAGGGCCAAGAAAACCTTACATTGGAAACTCAAACTAAACTTCAAAGCATTTTAAAGATTCCAATTTTAGCTTCATACTATGAAAATATTGAAGAAAAAAGTGTTTCGGAAGTGGCAATCACTGCAACTGAAAGATACATTGCTCCAAAAACTAGAGTCAACCTAGCAGATAAAATTCTACTAGCTAAGAAAGAATTTAAAATGGAGTATAACCCTATTTCTGAAAAGTATAACTATTTCGAACAAACTGCGTAATGGAAAATGAATCTATAGGTTTTGCTTTAGCAGCAATTAAAACAGAACAATTTGCTTTATTTGAGGAGAAATATTCCCCTAAAAAAGAATTGAATATTACAACTTCGTTAGAATTCAAAATTAATGAGGAACAAAAATTAATCGGTGTTTTTGCAACTTTTACATTTGAACAGGCAAAGAAAACATTTATTAAAATTCAAGTAAGTTGTCATTTTGCAATAGATCCAAATGCTTGGGAATCCTTCCGTAAAGAAGACGTGATTGTTTTTCCTAAAAATTTCATTGGGCATCTGACAATGTTAACTATCGGAACTTCAAGAGGGGTATTACATGCTAAAACTGAGGGTACGGAATTTAATAAGTTTATTCTTCCTACCATCAATGTGAATCAGTTAGTTGATAAAGATGCTGAATTTATTATAAATAAATAGAAATGGTGTTGTAGCAATTATTTGTATAAAATTATGGGACACCAATCTGAAGCAGTACTAGAAAACAACTTAATCAAGCAATTGCGGGATTTAAATTATGCGTCCGTTAAAATACAAGATGGTGCCGCTTTGGTTGCTAACCTACAAAGTCAATTAGCCCTTTTTAACGATACTACTTTTACTGTCAAAGAGTTTGATGCCATACTCAATCATTTAGCCAAAGGCAATGTATTCGAAAAAGCCAAGACGCTACGAGACCGTTTTCAATTGACTAAGGAAGATGGCACTTCGTTTTATGTTCGCTTTTTCAATACCGAGGATAATAGTAAAAATCTATTTCAGGTTACCAATCAAATCAGTCTTGAAGGAAGTTATAAGAATCGTTATGATGTGACGCTTTTGGTCAATGGTTTGCCGTTGGTACAAATAGAACTCAAACGTTCGGGCATCGAAATCAAAGAGGCTTTCAACCAAATCAATCGCTACCAGAACCATTCTTTTTGGAGCAATCACGGTCTGTTTCAATACGTGCAATTGTTTGTGATAAGCAATGGCGTAAACACCAAATATTTGGCCAACAATAAACTGCAATCGGTTAAGCAAACTTTCTTTTGGGCTGATGCCAATAATAAAAACACCACCGAGTTAACTGAGTTTGCCGCTGCATTTTTAAACCCTGCACATTTGGGTAAAATGATAGCGCATTACATCGTGATTAACGAAACCCATAAAGTAATGATGATCTTACGACCGTATCAATATTTTGCTACGGAAGCGATTATCCACCAAGTCAAAAATTCTAACGACAACGCTTATATTTGGCATACCACAGGTTCGGGTAAAACCTTAACCTCATTTAAGGCAAGCCAAATTGTGATGGAATTGCCAGACGTGTACAAAGTTGTTTTTGTAGTCGATAGAAAAGATTTGGATTACCAAACTATGACCGAGTTTAATGCGTTCAAAAAAGACAGTGTCGATGTTACGGATAACACACAATCTTTAGTAAAACAGTTAACGGATAATACCAAGTTGGTCTTAACTACGATTCAAAAATTGAACAATGCCGTTTCTGATCGTTTCAAAGCCAGTATAGAACCATTGCGACATAAGAAAATTGTCTTTATTTTTGATGAATGCCACCGTTCCCAGTTTGGTGAAACACACGAGCGCATTACCAAGTTCTTCGAGAAAAGCCAACTACTAGGTTTTACAGGAACACCCATTTTTGCAGAAAACGCTTCCAAGAATGATTTAGGAAAACGCACCACCAAAGATTTGTTTGGCAACTGCTTGCATAAATACGTGATAACAGATGCTATTCGGGATCAAAATGTATTGCGTTTTGGGATAGAATATGTGGGGAAATATAAAAACAAGAGCAATGCTTTTATAGACATCGAAGTCGAAGAAATTGACAAACAAGAAGTACTGAACTCTGAAAAGAGAATCAATAAAATCGTTGATTACATCATTGCCTATCACGATCAAAAGACCTTTAACAAAGACTATTCAGCCCTGCTAGCAGTAAGCAGTATCGATAATGTGATGCAGTATTACGACCTATTCCAAAAGAAGAAAGAAGCAGGAGAACACGATTTGCGTATTGCTACTATTTTCACTTATGGTACTAATGAAGATTCAGATGAAGCAAATGATAGCCTTCCAGATGATGAAGTAGAATACGATTGGGCGGCAGAACCAAGAGCCACTTATAAATCAAGTCACAGTCGCGATAAATTAGAAAGCTATATTGGCGATTATAATACCATGTATGGCACGAGTTACACGACCAAGGATAGTGAATCGTTTCAAAAATATTTCCAAAACATAAGCAAACGATTAAAAGATAGAGAGAAGGAAAGTTTCAACAATGAGAAAGACCGTTTAGATATTGTGATTGTAGTAAATATGATGCTTACGGGTTTTGATGCTAAAAAAGTAAATACCTTGTATGTAGATAAAAACTTGAAACAGCATGGGTTGATTCAGGCGTTTTCAAGAACGAATCGAATACTTGGCGAGCAGAAGTCACAAGGGAACATTTTATCCTTTAGAAACCTCAAAAAAGCCACAGATGATGCAATTACTTTGTTTTCAAATAAAGAAGCGATTGAAGTCGTTACCATGCCCGATTATGAAGCGATAGCGGAGAAGTTTGACCAAGCTCTGGAACTCTTACGAGAAATTGCACCAACCTATCAAAGCGTAAATGATTTGAAGAGCGAAGAAGACGAAGCACAGTTTGTACAAGCCTTTAGGAAATTGATGCGAGCGATGAATGTATTGCAATCCTACACTGATTTTGATTGGGAAGATTTACCAATAGACGAGCAAGAATTTGAATACTATAAAAGCAAGTACTTAGACTTATACGAAAAGGTACAACGGGATACCGAAAAGCAAAAGACTTCCATACTCGATGACATTGACTTTGAATTAGAACTAATCCATAGAGACCAGATCAACGTGGCCTATATCCTGAAATTGTTAGCCCAATTAAGAGGAGAGAAAGGAGCTGCAGCAGCTGCACAAAGAAAAACCATCATCGATTTATTGGGTGGTGACATTCAGTTAAGAAGTAAACGCGAGTTGATCCAGAAATTCATCGATGAGAATATGCCTTTCATAAAAGACGGGGATAACATTCACGACGAATTTGATAAATTCTGGCAAGACCAAAAGGTACTCGCGTTAGGCAAACTATGTGACGAAGAAAACCTGGACAAAGCACAATTCAAATCGTTAATAGATGCTTATATCTATAGTGGTCGTGAGCCTATAAAAGACGAAGTTTTTCAGTGTTTAGATAATAGACCCAGTATTCTTCAAGCAAGAGTGATTGGCGATCGTATAATTGCTAAAATGAAAGAGTTTGTGGAGGTTTTTGTTAGGGGGATGATGGCTTAGGATTTAGAAAAAGATAAAAACGAAACTTAACTAAATTAACTTGTACTAAATAATCAAAAAAATAGGAAAACTAAACATCATGGCAGATAAATCTACAGCTGAATTAAAAAAAACATATAATTTCCTCAATAATCAACCATTGGGCGAAGATTTATTTGAAAATAAATCACAAGACAAGATTGCATCTGTAATAAGTGAGAAAATAATTAATGATCCTGAATTTAAAATTATAGGTATTGATGGAGAATGGGGTTCTGGAAAAAGTAATCTAGTTAGATTAGTAGAAAAAAAACTTGAAAATTCACATAAATTTTTTGTTTATGATGTTTGGGGACATCAGGAAGATGAACAAAGAAAATCTATTTTAGTTGAATTAACGGAGTTTATTAAACAAGAAGATGACTTACTAAAGAAAGGGAATAAAAAAGTTTGGGATAATAATTTAAAAATTTTATTAGCGAAGTCAAAAGAAACAACAACAATTAATCAACCATATTTAAGTGTTGGTTTTATTTTTAGTTTATTTTCAATCGTTTATGTACCAACAGTAAATGTTTTTAAAGATTCATTTAAAGACTTTCTTGAAATAGAATCATTGTTTTGTAAATTGGTATTAGTAGCCTTTCCTATCTTTATTGTTTTAGGAATCTATATCTGGAATTTGATTAAGAATTGGTATAATAAAAATGGTTTTTGGAAATCATTTAAATGTTCAGCTGAAGAAACTTTTCAGGTATACACTAATAAACAAAAAGAAGAAACAAAAATTGAGACCATTTCAGAAGACCAGCCTTCGGTAAGAGATTTTCAGAAATGGATGGAAGATATAAATATCGATTTAGAAAAAAAACTAGTAATTGTATTTGATAATTTTGATCGGTTACCTAAAAAACATATATTGAATATTTGGTCTTCTATTCATATTTTCTTTGCCGAAAAAAAATATTCTAATATAAAAGTTATCATACCATTTGATCGTGAACATATTCAAAATGCTTTTAAAGAATTAAATGGGATAGATAGCAAATTTGGAGATGACTATGTAAATAAAACATTTGATATTGTTTTTAGAATCACCTTGCCAATTATGTCAAATTGGAAAAAGTTTTTTACTGAACAATGGAGAAAAGCTTTTGTAAATACTGATGAGGATGAATTAAAATTGGTTATTCAAGTTTATGAATTTTTAAACAGAAGAATTACACCTAGAGAAATTATTTCATTTATTAACGAAATTCTAACTGTCAAATTGTTAGATACTAATTTTAAAGAAAGATACATTGCAATTTTTGTATTAAAGAAGCATGAAATTTTAAATGCTCCACTTCAAGCAATTACAAATCTTGAATATTTAAAAGGGTTAAAATCTTTATATGAAAACGATAATGATTTTTCAAAACAACTAACGGCGATTATTTACCATATTGATGTAGAAAATGCTTTAGAACTTGTTTATACTCAAGAGTTGAAAGATTCTCTCATTAAAAATGATGTTGAGCAATTTAATGTTATTTGCAAATCTGAATTTGTTGATGATATTTTTAACTCAGCAATAGCGGATATTGATATTTTAGAAAATCCAATAAAAACATTGGCAGAGTTAGAAGACGATACAAGTCTTTCGGAATTATACATAAATCAAGCTTGGAAAATATTTTATCAAAAAGTTTCAGCTTCGAATCTAAAAATTGAAAAACTTAAAATTGAAGAATGGCAACTGAAATTATTACAAAATATTTCAGATAACAGATATTTAAATAAGCTATTGCAAGGCTATGTAAAATTAATAAATGACGAAAATGTCTTAGATTATACAAAACTGATAGATTTAACAAAAAAAGAATTAGGAAATAATCGTGTTTTAGATTTGTTAAGTGAAAAATCGGTTGATGCGGTGGCATTTTTAAAATTGGTTGAAGATAAAGGGGATAATTACTCCACTTATAAATTAAATGGTAAGCAAAGTGAGTTAGATACTCATCTTTCAGAAATGGATATTCAAAATATCCTTGAATTAAAGCAAACAAAAGTTATTGCAAAAAAATTCAATTTAGATAATTACAATAGACATTTAAAGAGCAATTTAAACATTTTTGCAAATGCTAATAATTTTCAAGCAGCTAATGATGCATTAATTAAGGTTAAAGAAAATGCAAAAAAGAGCGGAGATTTAAAAGAGATTTTGGATGACCAAAGAGTTTATTCTTTGTATGTTAATAATGTTTCTTCAAAATTACCAATAATTGATGATTTGATAGCGATGAGAATTGCGAAGGGTAGTGTATTTAACAGTTCTTATTCTTCTCATTTTGAGGGTGTTTTAAATTCAGAAGATGAGAATAAAGCAGATAAAATAGGTTCTTTAATTCTTTACTATGTAGACTATGGTACTCTATTACTAAAGTCCAAAGATTTTAGTAGTTCTCTTTTATTTCAAAAAATTATTCTTAAAATGTTTGTAAATACAAATTTTACAAAGAGTGCAAATATTACAGAATTGATTAAAAATTATGAAATAGTTAAATCAAGTTTAAAAATTGAGGATTCTTCATTGTTAGTGGAATTTAATAGATGGGAATTGGACAAATCAAAATTAGATATCAATGAGTTAGATGATCATTTTATAAATGATTGTTTTGATAATGAAGTTTTAAGAATTTCAAAATATTTCATTGAAAAATTTAATGAAGAATTCAAAAATCTTGATTTAGAAGGTTGTCAAGAAGTTTTTGAAAAGCATTCCAATATTCATTCCAAATATTTTCATAAGTTGAGTTTGGATTCATTAACACAAATTTCACTAGATATCTTCGAGAAGAAAATATTAGAAAACTTAAGTACTAATATACTTCAAGGAAATTTAAAAATAGCCCTTGAAGTTTACGATTCTAATAACATAGCTTTATCAATAATAAATACATTAAAGAATATTAGAGATCAATATTTAAATTCAAATATTTCACTTGCATCAAGTATTGCTATAGAGATCTTACCGTATTTTATAAAATATAATTTACTAAACGGAAAGAATGATGTTTTTAGGTTAATAATTAAAAATGAATTTTTATCTGATAATGATTTTGTTAAACTATTGATTCATAACTCAAATGTTATAAAAGAATTATATCAGAAGGCAAATACTGAAAAAGAAGGTTTTAGAAATACTATCAACGAGAAGAGAGAAAATGATGAGTTAATTGAAGAGTTAGCTAAATTGATGGATATTAGAAAAAAAGCTAAAGAAAAAGGGGATAATTAATATTAAGTTTTTATCATAATAATATAAAATTCCGGAAGTAATTAAAAGACTTAGATGTACTTCAAAAAACTTCTAAGAAATAAAGCAGCAATTGAAGAAGCTTTCGGTCAAGAGCTAGTATGGGAAGAGCAACCTGAAAATAAGATGTCAAAGATTAAAATAGAAAAAAAACGAGTTAGTATGTTTAATGAAGCAGATTGGGAAATTATGAATGAGTTTATAGTTACTAATCTTCCAAAATTTGAGAATGCTTTGAATCCATTTCTAAAAAATATAAAATAATTGATAAAAATAACTTTAAAGAGCAGTATTCTATTCAAACATTGATAATCTACTTTCCAACAACTTCAAATACTTCTCTTTCATATAATTTGACAAAAAAGAAATTTCAAGCAATTCCTTCCAAATAGGATTTGCTTTTTTCATTTGATCTAAAATTGTAGAGTATATTAGAATTTGAAAATGCGGTGAAAAGACATCGTATTCACCGCATTTTTGCGGTGTATTAAAATTTTTTACACCGCAAAATTACTTATATACGGTAATTAAACGCTATATTTACCGCAAAAATGCGGTAATATGTATATTTATCAAAAGAAGGAGTGGCCAAATTTTACCTGGGATGCAGCTATCATTACGCCATTACTTGGGAAAGTAAGGCATCAGCAGGGAATTATACTTGGTGTTATGCAAGGGCTTGGCTTTCGTCTACAAGAAGAAACGGTGCTTCAAACACTGACTCTTGATGTAATTAAATCAAGCGAGATTGAAGGGGAACAACTCAATCATGATCAAGTACGATCTTCGATAGCAAAACGACTAGGTATTGAGATCGCTGCTGCTGTGCCAGCTGATCGCGATGTAGATGGTGTTGTAGAAATGTTGCTAGATGCCACACAACGCTATGAAGAACCACTAGACGAGGAGCGTTTATTTGGATGGCATGCAGCCCTTTTTCCAACAGGTAGAAGCGGAATGTATAAAATTAAAACTGCGGACTGGCGTGATGGTGTGATGCAAGTAACATCTGGTGCAATGGGGAGAGAAATAGTTCATTTTGAAGCACCAGTAGCGGATAAAGTACCCCATGAAATGGATGTCTTTTTTAATTGGTATAATTCAGAACAATCACTTGATCCCGTATTGAAAGCGGCTTTTGCTCATTTGTGGTTTGTCACCATACATCCTTTTGATGACGGGAACGGTCGTATTACTCGAGCTATTACTGATATGCAGTTAGCACGAGCCGATCAAAGTAAAAAGCGATTTTATTCCATGTCAGCACAAATTCAAATTGAGCGTAAAACATATTATAGTATTTTAGAAAAAACGCAAAAAGGTGATTTAGATATAACAGAGTGGTTACAGTGGTTTTTAGACTGTTTATTGCGTTCTATGAAGCAAACAGACCAAACTATTGCAATGACTTTAAAACGTGCTCAATTTTGGGAAATTAATCACACTATTGATTTTAATCATCGCCAACAGAAGGTTGTTCAAATGTTACTTGATACTTTTTTTGGAAAATTGACCGTTTCTAAATACGCAAAGATAACTGGTGTTTCTACTGATACTGCGTTAAGGGATTTACAAGATTTAATATCTAAAGGTATTTTAGTACAGGAAGGTGCAGGGAGAGGTACTAGTTATAAATTAATTGATATTGCGTAAATCTTTGCTCTTAAGTAAATTACCTCCATTAGTATTTAAAGTTATTTAACTACTGCTTTTGAAAGAAAAAAATATGATTTTATATAAATGTTAAGTTTTTTGCGCAAAAAAAAACTTGACATTTTTAAATCGATTGACGAATACGTTTTTTTAGAAATATTTTGAATTCTCAAATACATCATCGATAATTTTATCAAGCTTCTTGTTTGGTAGCTTATTTAAATAAGCCTGAGTGGTTCTAATATCGGTATGACCTAACATTTCGCTAATAGCATCAATAGGCGTGTTTTCAAATTTTAAAAATGTCGCAAATGTATGGCGAGCAGTGTAAAAAGTAATGTGCTTGCTAATTTTTAAAACTTCCATCATTTCTTTTAAAGCAGGATTTATTTGTCCCAGTAATTTATGACTGCGGTATTTAATCTGTTTCGTTGTCATATCTTCCATTAGTAATAGAGGAAATAGATAGGAGTTCATTGATTTTTGATTGTAAACTTCTAGTATTTTAAGGGAATGATTTCTTAGTTTAAAATCCAAGTGCACTCCTGTTTTTGTTCGTAAATGGATATTCCGGGTCAAACTGAACACCCCATTCCGGTTTAAACTGTACAGGTGATTCCGGAGCAAAGTGAACACCCCATTCCGGTTCAAACTGTACAGGTGATTCCGGAGCAAAGTGAACACCTCATTCCGGTTCAAACTGGACAGTTTTGATGATGATTTTTTATCCTACTTTGTGATCTAATCACATCAGTATGGCCAATAAATCAATAGGATCAATTATGATTGGATATTCCGCTGCAAAGGTCGCCACGATTCCGCTACAAAGTGCACCACGATTCCGCTGCAAAGTACACCACCCATTCCGCTTCAAAGTACACCAATTATTCCGCTGCAAAGGTCGCCACTTATTCC
>NZ_RYDN01000044.1:0-17539 GCF_003968735.1 Flavobacterium sp. RSP49
AAATCTAAAATATTCATATCAAATCTGTTTAGATTTTAAAGATACAAAATAATTAGGTGTTAATACGGACAAGCATAATATCTTTTAAGATAAGTAGTTGGAATTATTTAATGACATACTAAAAAATGAGTGAAATAATATTTAACATATAAATCATATAAGAATTAAACCTTAAATGACCTTATGATTGTTATAGTTACATAAGGCTAACATAATCGAAACTTAAACTTACATGGCTTATATGGTAAAAAAAATGCAACATTGTTTTATTCTTATTGCTTAAGCAAAAAAAACTTTGCCTAATCCCTTTTTTTACTTTCATAAATTTCAATAGCCTCAATTATTTCAATTTCTGCTAATTTTGAAATAACTATTTTAAAAACCATATTTAGCATTTAATTGCTTCTCCAAATCTTCCCAAGAAGTTGATAAACTATTCCCGGAATGGTAGACGGTTCTGGCTTCTTCTACTTTTTGATACTGATTATCCGAAACTAGGGAAGCTTTTTCTCAGTTTAAAATAGCGTCAAATATTCCTTCCAAAACGACTAATTTTGAATCATCCTGGATAAGTTTTCCAAAATTCACAATACCCTTTTGTCTAATTTCTTTAGTTTTCATGGGACAAATGATTCATTCAACATTTAATTATTTAATACCATTAAAACAATCAACATTTATATATCAACGACAGTCGTGCTTTTTACTTCGCTAATCATAAATGTGCTGTGCGTACTTCCTATATGTTGTAATGTCGTTAGTTTCGTTACTAAAAACTCTCGATAAGCTTCCATATCTTTTACCACAATTTTCAAGATATAATCATAATCACCGCTCACATGATGACATTCTAAAACTTCTTTTAGTTTCACCACTTCACTTTCGAACTTCGTGAGAAACTCTTTGGTATGCTGTATCAATTTGAGGTGACAAAAAACCACAAATCCTTTCTCGGCTTTGGAGCGATTAATCAGCGCAACATACTTGTCAATAACCCCTTCTCTTTCTAATTTTTTAATGCGTTCATAAACGGCAGTAACGGAAAGATTGAGTTTTAAGGACAATTCTTTGGTTGTTTTCTTACTATCTGTTTGCAATAAAAAAAGTAATTTTTTGTCTGTTGAATCTAATGTCATTGTGTTGCAAATTTCAAATTGATAGATAATCTATAAAAATCCTGATTACCGAACTAATTTAGTAAAAAAAATTAATTATTTAGTGTTATATAGTTTTATAATCTAATAAAACTACAGACTATTGATTTTTAATCTTAAAATATTTTATTTTGAATAGGATTTCTTGACATACCGGAATGTCCAAGCCCTGATAGCAACGGCATCCTTTTACTTTTTTCTTTAAAAAGTAAAAGATAGAGTGAATAGCAGGAATAGCTTCAAATAACAATAAAAAATAATTATGAAAAATTTCAATCCCGCAGACAACATTCAGGATTTGCAGTACTTTGGCGAATTTGGTGGTGTGAATCCCTCTATTTCTGACTCCTCAACCTACACTTTTTTATCGGCAAAAACGATGTTCGATACTTTTGAAGGCAATATGGAAGGCTGTTATTTGTATTCACGTCATTCCTCACCGAGTAATTTATACCTGGACAAAGCCTTGGCAGCCATGGAAGGCACGGAAACAGCGAACGTTTCGGCATCCGGAATGGGAGCGATTACGCCCACTTTGTTGCAATTGTGCGGTTCCGGCGACCATATTGTTTCTAGCAGAACCATTTATGGCGGAACGTATGCATTCCTGAAGAATTTTACACCTAGATTAGGTATCAAAACCACATTTGTTGACATCACAAAACTTGAACTTGTAGAGGCTGCTATTACTGCTGAAACTAAAGTTTTGTATTGTGAGACAGTGAGCAATCCTTTATTGGAAGTGGCTGATATTGAAGGTTTATCAAAAATTGCAAAAAGACATAATTTGAAATTAGTTGTTGATAATACTTTTTCGCCACTATCCGTTTCGCCTGCTAAATTAGGAGCTGATATTGTGATTCACAGTTTGACAAAATACATCAACGGAAGCAGTGATACGGTGGGCGGAGTAACATGCGCCTCTCAGGAATTTATTGATAGTTTAAAAAATGTAAACAGTGGAGCCAGCATGTTATTGGGGCCAACGATGGATAGTCTGCGATCTGCCAGTGTGATGAAAAACTTGCGTACGCTGCACATCAGGATGAAACAGCACAGCCATAATGCGATGTATCTGGCGGAACGTTTTGAAAAAGACGGAATCAAAACAGTCTATCCGGGGTTAAAAAGCCATCCCAGTCATGAGATCTATAAAAGCATGATTAATCCTGAATATGGTTTTGGCGGGATGATGACACTGGATGTTGGAACTTTGGTGAAAGCCAATGCTTTGATGGAGTTGATGCAGGCCAAAAATCTAGGGTATCTGGCGGTGAGTTTAGGCTTTTATAAAACCTTATTCAGCGCGCCGGGAACCTCAACTTCCAGCGAAATCCCTTTGGAGGAACAAATTGAAATGGGATTGACAGACGGTTTGATTCGGTTTTCTATCGGATTAGACAATGATATTGAAAGAACATATCAAAGTATGAAGGCCTGTATGATGGAATTAAATCTGCTAAAATAAGGAGCCATAGTCATAGAATGATTATCCTTTAGCCGCCTATCATTTTTAAGGAAAACTAGAAAACACAAAAAAAGCTTCGAATTTCTTCGAAGCTTTTGCTTTCTGGGTGGAAGACGGGGCTCGAACCCGCGACCCTCGGTACCACAAACCGATGCTCTAACCAACTGAGCTACAACCACCATTTGCTTAGAGGTTGCAAATATACGATATAAGTTTATTTCTGCAAATATTTATTTCAAAAAATTACATGGAAATTAGATCAAATCTGCTAAGCTATTGACTGCCAAATATCTTTCAGTCGTAAAACCTTCTGCATGATCCAGTCCTGCAATCCTTCCTAAATCTCTGGAGCGATAATTCAGGCTTTCCAGAAAGTTTTTGCTTGTTATTGGGGATTCCGGTTCCTTTGAGTTGGCATCATAAAACTGGGAACTGTAGGCTAAAATTGCTTCAATTTTTTTATCGGTAAAACCTGTAATGTCGACTACAAAATCCGGCTCTATATTTTTCCATTGAATGTAATGGTAGACAATTTTTGGCCGCCAAGGCGCTTGCTTTTCGCCTGCTAATGAAGTTTCTATCTTGATCAACCCGGATAAAAAACAAGCATCAGACACCAATTCACTTCCTTTTGCATGATCAATATGGCGGTCATCAATAGCATTGCACAAAATAATTTCCGGCTGGTACTTGCGAATCATTTGTATAATTTCTAATTGGTGTTTTTCGTCATTGACAAAAAAGCCATCCCGCATTTTTAAATTCTCACGCACTGAAACACCCAGTATTTTTGCAGCAGCATTCGCCTCCTGATCTCTGATATCAGCGGAACCGCGAGTCCCTAATTCACCACGTGTCAAATCAATAATTCCAACTGTTTTCCCTAAGGATATTTCTTTTAAAATGGTTCCCGCACAACCCAACTCTACATCATCAGGATGCGCACCAAAAGCCAATATATCTAATTTCATTATTTTCTGTTTATTTTATTAGAAGTTATGCGAACACGCCTTCTCTCTATTATTTACAATACTTTTTTCATTGTCATTGATTTATGGACGCTTTCCTCCCACTCTTTTTCAGGGACGCTATCTTTTGTGATGCCACAACCCATATACAAATATGCGCTAGTCAATGCGAGATTCGAATCAAAATCAATTTGCATGCACCGCAAATTTACAAACAAATCAGAACTTACGGTATTACTAGTAAAACTGCTGTTTAATTCCCCCAGAAAACCGGTGTAAAAACTCCTGTCATACTGCTCGTTCTCTAAAATAAAAGCTTTAGCTCTTTCTTTTGGTAACCCACAAACGGCGGGTGTGGGATGCAATAACTGAATTACTTTTTGCAAGCTGGAATCAGAATTCAAACGTCCAGAAATATCCGTTTTTATATGCCAGATACTTCCCGCTTTGACGCTGTAAGGCTCCGTCACCAAAACTCTGGAAGCCACACTTTCCAGTTTTGAAACAATATAATCCGTTACAAACTGCTGTTCTTCTTTTTCTTTTTTGTGCCAAGTAATTTCGGATAACCCCAAATCTTTCTGCGTGCCCGCCAAAGAAATCGTCTCAAAAACGGCTTCAGTTGCTTTCAGTAATTGCTCCGGTGTAGCGCCCAACCAAGTTCCAATTTTTGGATGATAAAAACAATACACAAAAGTAGAAGGATAAAGCTGTACTAATTTTTCGAAAGTGGAAACCAAATCAAAATCTGCTATTTCAACGGTTTCTTTTCTGGAAAGCACAACTTTATTACATTCGTTATTCTTTATGGACTGAATCCCTTTGAAAACTAAAGCTTCAAAATTATTTTTCGCCAAGGCATCTACAATCGTAAATTCATTTTTAGAAATAGCATTTTCTTTTTTTTCCAAAGTAACCCGCACCATTTCCGATTCATTTTCAGGAATCAAATGCGTTTTTGCTCCATCAAAAGAGGCAAAAACAAACCCTTTTTCGGTAAAATCAACTACTGAAAATAACGTATTATTTTGTTGAAAAAAACCAATAAGTTCAGATGAATCAGGCTTACAATACAAAACAAAAGGTAGTTTTTGCTGAAACTGTTTTTTGGCTTTAGCTATAATTGCTTCCATTATTTGTTTTCGCTTTTTCTTTTTGGCAAAATCATATTAGTCAATTTACAAAGCGATATTAAGATATTATTTTCATCCGTAATTCGTATTTCCCAAAGATGAATGCTTCGCCCTTTGTGCACGATTCGGGCTGTTGCCGTTACAATTCCGTCCCGCTTTGCTTTCAAATGATTGGCTGAAATCTCGATTCCGCGCACTTCACTTAGCTCAGAATTCACATACAGCATAGAAGCGGCACTGCCCACGCTTTCTGCTAAAGCTACTGAAGCACCACCATGCAACAATCCCATTGGCTGATGTACGGATGGATTAACGGGCATTGTGGCTACTAAAAAATCTTCTCCTGCATCAGTATATTCAATATTCAATGTTTGCATTAAGGTGTTTTTAGACACGTGATTGCAATATTGAAGTATTTTTTCTTTATCGAATGTCATATTATTGGCTTTAAAAATGTAAAATTAAATAAAAGATAAGTCACAAAATAGTAATTACAATTGTTATTCTGATTTCGAAATAGATTTTTCTTATTTTTACAAAAAATACAACTAGATGCGTGCCAAAATAGTCCTGCTTTTTATTGGAATAGTATTCTCCATTTGTTCCTGCCGATCTGATTTTGAGACCGTAGCCAGCACCGGTGATTTAACATTTTCTAAGGATACAATTTATCTCGACACTGTTTTCTCAAACATTGGTTCCAGCACGTACCGACTCAAAGTATTCAACAAAAGTAAAAATGACATCAGCATTCCTAGTATTAAATTAGGAAAAGGATTAAGTTCTAAATACCGAATGACCGTTGACGGAATGCAGGGAACGAACGGTAAAATTTTCAACAATGTGACCCTTTTAGCCAAAGACAGTTTGTATATTTTCATCGAAACAACTGTTAATATCGCTGATGCTAACCCAAGCGATTTTTTATACACCGATCAAATTCAGTTTGACAGTGGCGAAAACCTTCAAAATGTGGAACTGGTAACGCTAATTCAAGACGCTATTTTCTTGTATCCATCCCGTTTTGCTGATGGAACCACTGAAACATTACCTATTGGAGATCAAAAAATAGATGGTTTTTATCTGGATGAAAACGATCCTATAAATGGAAATGAGTTACAGTTTTCGAATGACAAACCCTATGTGATTTATGGCTATGCAGCGATTCCTTCGAATAAAACGGCCACTTTTGAGGCGGGAACCCGAGTTCATTTCCATGCTAATTCTGGGCTTATTGTAGCCAATAAAGCCTCCATTAATATTAATGGAACAGTATCTATTACGGATAAACTGGAAAACGAAGTCATTTTTGAAGGCGACCGATTAGAAACTAATTTTTCGGATGTTCCGGGACAATGGGGAACCATTTGGCTTACTGATGGCAGTACAAATAACATATTGAATCACCTGACGATTAAAAATGCCACTATCGGATTATTGATTCAAAATAATGATGGCAGTACGGTTTCTATCAAAAACACTCAAATTTACAACAGCAGTACCTTTGGAATTTTGGCGCAGACCGCAAAAATAAATGGAAAAAACGTAGTTATTAATAATGCCGGATTAGCCAGTTTAGCCTGCACCTATGGCGGAAATTATTCCTTTACACATTCCACATTCAATAACAACTGGAACAGTTCGCAACAAGTGGCGGTTTTGGTAAGTAATTATATTTTGGGAGCAATTCCAGAAGTGAAAGATTTAACCGGAGCAACTTTTAACAACTGCATTATTTACGGTTCCTATTCAAACGAAATGAGTTTAAACAAGAAAACGGGAGCCACTTTTGAATACCAATTTAATAATTGCCTGATTAAATTTGATAACACATCGAATCAATTTGCAACGAATCCTGATTATCAATTCAGTACGGATACGGCACATTACAATGCGATCCTTTTGAACAAGGATCCAAAATTCTTTAATATAGTACAGAACAAATTTAATATTAACGAAACTTCGGCTGCTTTCGCAAAAGGGAATACGACATACCTGATTCCGTTAGATATTACAGGAAACACCAGAAGTTTACCCCCCGATTTAGGCGCATATCAAAACAAAGTATTCCCAAAATAAACAACTTTGAATGACAACACAAACTAAGACAAAACGCATCCTATAATTAACTATTTAGTAACCTGATACACCGATTTAAAGAGTAGTTTTATCAAAAATTTAACTGGAATATCCAATCTATTTTAAAATCAATTTAATCTATTATCAGACTATGAAACAAATCTACTCACTTCTCTTTTTATTTCTTTTCACGGCAGGTTTTGCGCAAGCGCCAGCAGGATATTATACCAATGCCACAGGAACGGGCTACACGTTGAAAACTCAATTATACAACATCATCAAAGACCATACAGTAAAAACGTATGCAGAATTATATGTAACTTATGAAACTTCCGATATTGATAATTTCTTTGAAAAGGACGGAACAGTTTTAGATATGTACTCTGAAAATCCTGCCGGAGCTGATCCATACACATACACTATTGCAACTACGCAACGATGCGGAAGCAGTGGTTACGCAAAAGAAGGAGATTGTTACAATCGAGAACACATTATACCACAATCTATATTCAGCGAAGCCTTACCTATGGTTTCTGATGCGCATTTCATAACGCCTACTGACGGAGAAGTAAATGGAATCCGATCTAATTACCCGCATTCTGTAGTAGCAACCGCTACTCAAACTACCCTTAACGGAAGTAAACTTGGAGCCAGTACAACAGCAGGGTATACAGGTCCTGTTTTTGAACCAATAGATGAATTCAAAGGGGATATTGCCCGTATGTATTTCTATTTTGCCACTCGTTATGAAAATACAGTTGCCGGATACAATTATCCAATGTTCAATAATTCAACTAGTAAAGTATTTACCACCGCATTTTTAAATCAACTGCTGGCTTGGCACAATCAAGATCCGGTAAGTGCCAGAGAAATTGCCCGTAACAACGCTATTTATGCGCGCCAGAACAATAGAAATCCTTACATTGACAATCCAAGTTATGTAGCATCAGTTTGGACTACACAACCTGCCGATACAGAATCTCCAACAGCTGCAACAAATTTGACAGTAACTAGTACCACATCAAACTCGGCTACTCTAACATGGACAGCAGCAACAGATAATGTTGGTGTTACCGGTTATGATGTTTATGTAAACGGTACATTAAAATCTACCGAAACAGGGTTAACTGCTACAGTAAACGGTTTAGTTGCATCTACCACTTATTCCTTTTATATTATAACCAGAGATGCTGAAAGAAATTCTTCGGTTGCCAGTACATCAGTAAATGGAACCACTAAAGCACCAGCTGCCGGTACCACTTTTTGTGCCTCTGAAGATTTTCAAACTATTCCTGCAAATGCAAGTTCTTATGCTACACAAACGTGGACTAACTCAGGAATAACATGGACCTCTACTGATTCTCGTACCGACCAAACATTAAATTCAAGAGCAATTACAATTCGAAATGGCGCTCTTACCTCTTCATCTGTTGCTAACGGCATCAAGGATTTGACAGTTACCACCCAACTTATTTTTTCTGGATCTGCAGGATCTTTTAAACTGAATGTCAATGGAATAGAAGTTGGCACTATCCCTTACAGCAGTACTGCAACAACGACAACAATACCAAACATCAATGTAACTGGGAATGTGAGCATTACCCTTTCTGGAAACAGCACAGCATCAAATCGTGTTCGATTTGATGATCTTTCTTGGACTTGTGCCGCTTCACTTAGAGTTAATGAATTAGAAACAAAAAGTTTTGAAATTTATCCCAATCCATCCAATGGAAATATCAAAATAAATTTCAATAATTCAAATGAAAAATACTCGGTTCAAGTATTTTCAGTATTAGGACAAAAAGTTTTTGAAAAAGAGTATACCAACAGTTCTTCTGCAGCGGTTAACAATCTTCAAAAAGGAGTTTATTTAATTAAAATAACCAACGATTCTAAATCAGTTACTAAAAAACTAATTGTAAACTAATTTAAGCACGAACCATTCCTTCAAAGCGGCATCTATTGCCGCTTTTTTTGTTTTATTTTAGGCTTGATATATACATAAAAAGAAAATTTTTAGCTCCTTTACAACTTAGCGCTACAGGTTTCCTGTTTATTTTTCTAAAAAAAATGCAACTTGTTGTACTTCAAATGCTACTAATTATGGTACTAAAAGTACAGATACCTTCATAATTTCTTAACATATACCGTCATAAAAGTTATAAATTTGCGAGTCTTCAATATTTTCCCATTGGAATGCTGAGACTAACCCCAATAACCAAAACAAATTTAAATTATGAAATCGCCATGACAGAAGCTGTCTCAAACACCAATGAAGATCTGGCGATACCATATTCCTATAAAAAACAAATATTATCTACATATGAAAAAAATCTACTCTGCATTATTATTACTGTTAGTCACAGCAACGATAGCCCAAATACCAAGTGGTTATTACAACACCGCCACAGGAACTGGCTACACACTCAAAACACAATTATACAACGTCATCAAAGGGCATACGGATAACGGATATGGCGGTTTATACACCATATATCAAACCTCGGATAGGGATTATTACTTTGAAAATGACGCCACAATTTTAGACATGTATTCTGAAAATCCTACCGGAACAGACCCTTATAACTACTCCGCCGGAACAACCCAAAGATGCGGAAATTACAGCGTAGAAGGCGATTGCTATAATAGAGAACACATCATTCCGCAATCTACTTTTGGTTCTGCAGCCCCAATGGTTTCAGATGCCCATTTCATCACGCCTACTGACGGAAAAGTAAACGGTCAGCGTTCTAATTATCCGCATGGACCGGTGACTTCAGCGTCTTGGACTTCCTTAAACGGAAGTAAACTTGGAACGAGTACAACTTCTGGTTATTCAGGACCTATTTTTGAACCTATCAATGAATTCAAAGGCGATATTGCCCGAATGTATTTTTATTTTGCCACCCGTTATGAAAATACAGTTGCTGGTTATTCCTATGCAATGTTCAATGGATCGAGTAATCAAGTGTTCACGACCGCTTTTTTAAACGTATTGATTACTTGGCACAACCAAGATCCTGTCAGCACTAGAGAAATTGATCGCAACAATGCCATTGATAATTCTCAAAACAATAGGAATCCTTATATTGATCATCCTGAGTATGTACAGGCAATTTGGAACCCAAGCGCTGATGCACAAGCCCCAACTACTCCAGCAAATTTAGTTGCTAGCGGAACAACATCAAATTCCGTTTCATTAAGCTGGACGGCTTCTACTGATAATAGTGGAGTAACTGGCTATAATGTGTATATGAACAATGCTTTAAAAACAACCACAACCGGAACAACAACCACTATCACCGGGCTAACCGCTTCTACTACCTACTCTTTCTCGGTAAAAGCTAAAGATGCTGCAGGAAATATCTCTGGCCCAAGTAACACGGTGAATGTGACAACTGCTGCAGTAAGTGGTTCAACTGCAACAGATTTATTATTTTCAGAATATATTGAAGGCTCTTCAAACAATAAAGCTTTGGAAATTTCAAATGCAACTGGCGCAGCAATCAACTTATCGATTTACATCATCAAAAAACAAACGAATGGTTCTGGTTCATGGAGCACTGGACTATCGTTAGCAGGAACGTTGAATACCGGTAGTAAATTCACAATCGTAAATAGTTTAATGGCGTCTAGTTGTTATCCTACAAGCTCAGCAAACCTTTCTACATCAGCAACTGAAATGACTTTTAATGGGAATGATGCTGTAGGTTTATTCAAAAATGGCGTCTTAATTGATATCATTGGAACTTTTAACGGTGGAACTGCAAACTTTGCGGCAGATCAAACCCTGAGGAGAAAAGCTACCGTTACGGCACCAACAACTACTTTTAATAAAACAACCCAATGGGGTTCCTTTACATCAGATACGTGTAACAATTTAGGAAGTCGTACGATTGAAAAAACACCAAAAACCAGTGTGGCTTTAGATATAAATGATATTGCCCTCTATCCAAATCCATCCAATGGAACTTTCTCTATCAATAATTCGAATAAAAGGTATGCTATCGAAATTTATTCTATAATTGGTCAGAAAATTTACAGCGACGAAAATAGCACCAAATCAGAAATTACGCTGCCAAATAGTGTAAAAGGAACGTACTTGGTTCGAGTGACTATTGATTCCAATTCAGTCCTCAAGAAATTAATAATCAACTAATTAACAAAGCGGCAAATTGCCGCTTTTTTTTTACTCCAAATTTAATCTTAATTGACTAAATTTGCACCGCAATACAACAAACTACATAACAATGATCCATTTCTTTGAAAACCAAAGCAAGACTGTTTATGCCGTACATACGCAAAACGCATTGAGCGAAGTCGAAATGTCAGCTCAAGACATTTCAAGACTCAACTGGCTTTTTGCCAATTCAAATAAAATAGAAAAATCCGTACTGACGGATTTTTTTGTTGGTCCTCGCGCCACAATGATAACCCCTTGGAGTACTAATGCTGTGGAAATCACCCAAAACATGGGAATATCCGGCATCATTAGAATCGAGGAATTTCATAAAGCGACCGCTGATTTTTCTGATTTTGACCCGATGCTTTCGCAAAAGTACAGCGAATTGAATCAAGATATTTTTACTATTAATGTACTTCCGGAAGCTATTTTGGACATCGATGATATTGCTGCTTACAACAAACAAGAAGGATTGTCTTTGAGTCCGGAAGAAGTAGCATATTTAGATAATCTAGCGCTTAAATTAGGGCGAAAACTAACAGATTCTGAGATTTTTGGTTTTTCACAAGCCAATTCAGAACACTGTCGTCACAAGATTTTCAATGGAAAATTCATCATTGACGGGGAAGAAAAAGAATCTTCTTTATTCAAATTAATCAAGAAAACATCCCAAGAAAATCCGAACGATATTGTCTCGGCTTACAAAGATAACGTTGCTTTTGTAAAAGGGCCTAGGGTACAACAATTTGCTCCAAAAAGCGCTGATAAACCTGATTTTTATGAAGTCAAAGAATTTGATTCGGTTATTTCATTAAAAGCAGAAACACATAATTTCCCAACAACGGTAGAGCCTTTCAACGGAGCTGCAACTGGTTCTGGTGGAGAAATCCGGGACCGTTTAGCAGGTGGACAAGGTTCTTTGCCAATGGCAGGAACTGCAGTTTACATGACTTCCTACTCTCGTTTAGAAGCCCCATTCGACTCCGCTCAGGGTAGCAGACCTTGGGAAAATGGTATGGCCGAAAGAAAATGGTTGTATCAAACGCCAATGGATATTTTGATCAAAGCGTCCAACGGAGCTTCTGATTTTGGGAATAAATTTGGACAACCGTTAATTACAGGTTCTATCTTGACTTTCGAACACGAGCACTTCGATACGCTCAGTGTGACGGGTCGAAAATTAGGGTACGACAAAGTAATTATGCAAGCGGGCGGAATTGGGTACGGAAAATTAGATCAAGCGATTAAGAAAAAACCACAAACAGGCGATAAAATTGTGATACTTGGTGGTGAAAATTATAGAATTGGAATGGGTGGAGCTGCAGTTTCTTCAGCAGATACCGGAGCTTTCAGTTCAGGAATTGAGTTGAACGCCATCCAACGTTCGAATCCAGAAATGCAAAAACGTGCTGCGAATGCCATTCGTGGTTTGGTAGAAAGCGATATCAATCCAATTGTCTCCATTCACGATCACGGTGCTGGCGGACATTTAAACTGTCTTTCGGAATTAGTGGAAGATACCGGTGGATTAATTGATTTAGACAAATTGCCTGTAGGAGATCCTACCCTTTCGGCAAAAGAAATCATTGGTAACGAATCTCAGGAAAGAATGGGATTGATTATTGCGAAAGAAAATATTGATTTATTACAAAAAATTGCGGATCGGGAACGTGCTCCAATGTACCAAGTGGGAGACGTAACCGGAGATCACCGTTTTACTTTTCAATCAAAATCAACAGGAGCTAAACCAATGGATTTCGCTTTAGAAGACTTTTTTGGAAGTTCTCCAAAAGTGGTTATGACAGACAAAACAATTGAAAGAAAGTATACTGATTTAAGGTACGACAAGAAAAACATTTCAACCTATTTAGAGCAGGTACTTCAATTGGAAGCTGTAGCTTGTAAAGACTGGTTGACCAATAAAGTAGACCGTTGTGTGGGTGGTAAAGTTGCCAAACAACAAAATGCCGGACCCTTGCAATTGCCTTTGAATAATTGTGGCGTAATGGCCTTGGATTATCAAGGAATAGAAGGAGTTGCCACTTCGATTGGGCACTCGCCTATTGCTTCATTAATTGATCCGGTGGCAGGAACAAGAACTGCCATTGCTGAATCTTTATCAAACATTGTTTGGGCACCAATAAAAGACGGATTAGACGGAATTTCACTTTCGGCAAACTGGATGTGGGCGTGTAAAAACGAAGGCGAAGACGCCCGTTTATACGCAGCTGTTCAAGCCTGTTCGGATTTTGCAATCGAATTGGGAATCAATATTCCAACCGGAAAAGATTCTCTTTCTATGAAACAAAAATATCCAAATGAAGAAGTAATTGCGCCGGGAACGGTGATTATTTCAGCAGGTGGAAATTGTACCGATATTAGAAAAGTAGTAGAGCCTGTTTTACAAAGAGATGGCGGTTCTATTTATTACATTAATTTATCACAAGATGATTTCAAATTAGGCGGTTCTTCGTTTGCACAAACGTTGAACACTATTGGACAAGAAGTACCAACGATTAAAGACGCTGCATTTTTCAAAAGAGCGTTCAATACCATTCAAGAATTAATTTTAGAAAACAATATTCTTGCAGGACACGATATTGGAAGTGGTGGTTTGATTACGACTTTATTAGAAATGTGTTTTGCCGATGTGAATTTGGGAGCTAAAATAGATTTCTCTCCCGAAGCTTCGGGATTCGAAGAAAAAGACATCATCAAATATCTTTTTGCTGAAAATATCGGAATTGTTTTCCAAGCAAAATCGGATGCTGAAGTGGAATCCAAATTAAAAGAAAATAACGTTTCTTTCTATAAATTAGGAATCCCCTCCCCAGCCCTGCCGGAAGGAGAGGAAGCCAAACTGGAAATAATCAGTTCTTCTCTTGAAACTTTGACTTTCGACATCGCTAAATACAGAGATATTTGGTTCAAAACTTCTTTTTTATTAGACCAAAAACAATCGAAGAACGGAATGGCTCAAGCGCGTTTTGATAATTATAAAAATCAAGCGTTACACTATACTTTCCCTGCACATTTTACAGGAAAAAAACCTGTAATTGATGCTTCTAAACCGCGTCCTAAAGCAGCTATTATCCGTGAAAAAGGAAGTAATTCGGAACGCGAAATGGCAAATTCCATGTACCTAGCCGGTTTTGATGTAAAAGATGTTCACATGACCGATTTAATTTCAGGTCGTGAAACCTTGGAAGACATTCAATTTATTGGCGCGGTTGGTGGATTCTCGAATTCAGATGTATTGGGTTCTGCCAAAGGTTGGGCGGGAGCATTTTTATACAATGAAAAGGCAAAAACAGCTTTAGACAATTTCTTCAAAAGAGACGACACCTTGTCTGTTGGAATCTGCAACGGTTGTCAATTGTTCATGGAACTGGAAGTCATTAATCCGGAGCATGACGTACACGGAAAAATGCTACACAACGAAAGTCATAAACACGAAAGTATTTTTACATCAGTGACTATACAGGAAAACAATTCAGTGATGCTTTCTTCATTAGTAGGAAGTACGCTTGGAGTTTGGGTTTCGCATGGCGAAGGAAAATTCAACTTGCCAATGGGGGAAGAAAATTATACTATTGTTTCTAAATATGCCTATGAAGGTTATCCTGCTAATCCAAACGGATCGGATTACAATACGGCCATGCTTTGCGACAAAACAGGACGACATTTAGTAATGATGCCACACATTGAGCGCTCTACATTTCAATGGAACTGGGCACATTATCCAAAAGATAGAGACGATGAAGTTTCGCCTTGGCATGAAGCTTTTGTCAATGCCAGAAAATGGGTGGATAAACAATAATTTTTTGATTTACCATATTAAAGCGTTCCTGAAAAGGAACGTTTTTTTTGTAGAATTAATTTAAAAGCCCTTTTGATGATTTGTAAGAAAATTTTAATATATTTGAAAATAGACAAAGTGAAACAAACCTTCTCCGATAAACGAGTTATGGGCAAGCCACTAAAACGTTATATGGAAAATGGTTAGTTATACCCTCGATACTTTGATACTAGAATGCTGATAGGACAAAAAAAATAAATAGTTAAGATGAATGAAATTTTTGAAATCGTAGAAAATCTTTTCAGCTCTGGTGGCTTTATGCCTCGATGGATTTGTGGGCAGTGGTCAGAAACGCTCGGTTGGCTTTACATTATGGCAAACATCGCCATTGGAGTAGCCTACCTGTCTATCCCGATCCTCCTATTTAAATTTCTCAAAAAAAGGAAAGAAAAAATATACAATAGGGTGTTCATATGCTTTATTCTATTCATCTTGTTTTGTGGCACTACGCATATTGTGGACGCTATTATATTTTGGATTCCGTTATACCGGCTAAATGCAATAGTCTTGAGCATGACCGCATTGATATCTTGGATTACTGTTTTTGTGCTTTACCGCTTCCTTCCAAAAGCATTACAATATCGATCGCCCGCAGATTTGCAGCTAATCATTGAAGAACAAACGAAAGACTTAGCCATTGCCTACCAAAAGTTATCAATCAGTGAGAATCAATTCAAGACACTAGTAAATAGTAATCCGGATATCATTACGCGTATAGACAAAAATTTAACCTATCAATTCATCAATGATTCGATTAGCAAAGTACGGAACATGGAAGCTGAAAATATTATTGGGAAGAATATGCGGGAAGTTCAGTGGGAAGTTGATAACCAGATAAATGAATCATTCATTCGTCACGTTGAATCCGCTTTCAATACAAATAAAACCGAAACGTTTGAATTTGAAACTTATGCTAATATCAATCAATATAACTATTTTCAACTATCAATCATACCGCTTGAAAAGCAAGCGGGTGAAATGCCTGAAGATGTCTTAACAATAACCAGAGAAATTACGCATCAGAAACTGTATGAGTTAGAACTTAAACGTAATATTGATAATCTCGAGCTTTTGGCAGATCGGATTGAGAAAAAAAGGAAGATATTAGAAGATTTTACGTATATCGTTTCACATAATTTAAGATCACCAGTTGCCAATTTAGCCGCTTTGTTAAATCTACTGAAAGACGAGACAGATGATGAAATGCGAAACATGTTCCTTGAAAAAATCAACATCGCCTTTGAAAATCTTTCTGCTACGGTAATGGATTTGACGAATGTTGTTCGAATACGACAAGATACTGAAATACCGAAAGAAGAACTTTTCTTTCAAGATATTGTATCAAAGCATATAATCAATCTGGAAATGCAGATTAAGGAAACGGCTTCCACTATTACTTACGATTTCAATGCTTGTGAGAAAATTAATTATCCCAAAATTTACCTTGAAAGCATTTTTTTAAACTTATTAACTAATGCGATTAAATATAGATCTCCAAAAAGAGCACCGCAAATTATTTTTAAATCGTACATCAATGAAGATGGAATGATTACCTTAACTTGCCAAGACAATGGAATGGGTATTAATCTAGAAAGGTACGGAGCAAAACTTTTTGGACTAAATAAAACATTTCACGAGCATCCTGATGCGAAAGGTACAGGCTTGTTCATCACTAAGAATCAAGTCGAAACAATGGGAGGCACCATTTTTGCTGAAAGCGAAGTAGATAAAGGAACAAAATTTATTATTTACTTCAATGCCAATAAATCTTTAATCTAAAAAAATGTGTTAATTTTGAAAAAAAAATTGAACTAGACTTTTGAACATTTAGTAAAATAACATTTAAAATAACATTAATGAATAAGATAAATAC
Source organism: Flavobacterium sp. RSP49 (assembly GCF_003968735.1). Classification (NCBI taxonomy): domain Bacteria; kingdom Pseudomonadati; phylum Bacteroidota; class Flavobacteriia; order Flavobacteriales; family Flavobacteriaceae; genus Flavobacterium; species Flavobacterium sp. RSP49. Next base: position 16,718 of record NZ_RYDN01000044.1, read on the forward strand.
TTTTTGCATTGTAGACGATGATGATATCTATCAGTTTACTACATCAGTTTTGCTGAAAAAGACTGACCTAGTAAATAAGATTATTGTGTTTTCAAACGGTTTGAAAGCAATTAATTTCCTAAAGGATGAAATGGGCAATAAGGAAAACATTCCTGACGTTCTGTTTTTAGATATAAACATGCCTGTTATGGATGGGTGGGAGTTTTTGGAGGAATACCTGCTTATTAAGCATATGATGCCTAAGACAGTAGTAATTTATATGGTGAGTTCATCTGTAGATGAAAAAGATGTTTTAAAAGCTAAAAGCATTAGCGCACTGTCAGGTTATTTGGTAAAGCCGATATCAACCCAAAATATAATGGAAGTTATTTTAGGAATTCTTAATTGAGTTTTATTTTTACATCAACTTTTAAACCAATTGCAACACAGATTACGTTTTCAGATTAGGTTCACTGCAAATCTCTAGTATGTTTAAAACATCTTCATTGCCAATAGCAAGAATACTTTTCATCGTTCAAATACTAATTTGAGTCCTTTCTTATCACCGCGCTGATTGGCCCTACCGCGCTGATATTCCACAATCGTTAGCGCAGTTTTGCAAACTGTACCCGCAACAGAGAGCAAACAACGAAAAAACTATGAGTACTTCATTACTTTTTACTATTTTACTAGAAACAATATTTCTGCTATGAATAAAACTATAAAAACTAAAGACTAGATTAGAGAATGAATTAGAATTAGTTTTATTATACCAAACGAAAATATAATATAGGCCAATTTTGATAATTGGTTTTTTTTATATTATATTTGGACTATATTATA
>NZ_RYDN01000045.1:0-17515 GCF_003968735.1 Flavobacterium sp. RSP49
CCGCTTCACATAGCGTGTTTCTTCATGTTTTTCCATTAGGATACTTTTTGTGTATCGCTATTTCAGGACGGGACAAACATCCAAAAAGAAAGAGCGCACCGCAAACCCGATGCGCTCTGCTCTTACTACAAACCCAACTTATTTAATTTTTAATCATTTTGGCGGTACTCACTTTACCGTCAACTGCCATTTTAACAATATAAACCCCTTTTTGAAGATCACTCGTTTGAATCGTTGTGGAATTGCTTTTTGGGCTTCTCACTAAAACTTCCTGACCTAAGATGTTATAAACAGTCACATTTTCAATTGTACTATTGGCTTCAATTGTCAAATAATTAGTCGCCGGATTGGGATACATACGGACTTGTGATGTTTCAAAATTAGCAATCCCCAGCGTAGAAATTGTTTTACTAAAATACACATTGTCAATATAAACGGTTCCTGCTGGTGCTCCTGACATCACTAATTGAGCAATATGACCCTTGGTTGTCAAACCTGAAAACTCTGATAAAGGGATGTCATAACTGTTCCAACCTGACAATGTTGGCGTACGAGTAACTTCAAATTCTACATCGTCGCCTCCTTGATACACACCGTTTGCACCAAAATCAACTAATTTAACTTTGAAAGCGGTTAAATCCGGCGTCCACACATCGATACGAAAATAAAGCATTTGCGTTGCATTTATGGTTCCCGTAACATCCACCCCAAAATAACTCAAATTCGTATATTTTTTAGTGTCATTACCGGCAATTTGCATATTTGTTAAAGTACTCCCTGCTGACCAGTCCGTTCTCCAGGTAGTAACCGGAACATTCGTATAGGCATTACTGAACATGGAAATAACATTAGCTGCAGCCGTTGTAGGTGTGGGAGCTGCAACAGTAGGTTCCGTTGGCGCTACGACCACCGTTGATTTATAGAAGTAAAAATTATCCAGATAAACCGTTGTTCCAGCAGGAGCAGACGCCATACTCATTTGAAAAACAGTACTGAAGTTTATCCCCGGAAAATTAGCAGCATTCAAGACCACATCAAAACTATTCCATCCTGCTGCGATTGTAAATGTTACACCCGCTTCTACAGGGCCTTGATTAATTAGATTAATCTTTACAGAAGTTGCACTTGCGGACCATAAATCCACATGCATTTTTGTCATATCAGAAAGATCAAAAACCTCTGTTGCTGGCAAAGTAATTCCTTGGTAATTAAAATTACTTAATTTTTTTGTGTTATTGGTTGCAATAAGTTCCTCTGTAACATCCGTAGATTGGCCCCAAGCTTTAGACCAATCGCCTGCTTTATAAACAGCATACGCATCACTAAAAATAGATTTTACATCAGCTACTACTCTTGCCAGCGGCGCTGGCGCAGCAACAGTTGGCGCTGTTGCAGCTACTGGCGTAGCTATTTTTGCAGAAAACGAAATATTATCCAGATATGACACGTGATCAGCACTTCTTGTTGTCCCGCTAGGAATGTAGTCGGGAAAAATAATAAGCTGATCAATTCCGGTAGAAACACCCTCTCCTATTTTTCCAGAAAAGTTGAATATCAACTCTTCCCACTCGTTTATTTTAGTATTGGTAACCGTAATTTCGCCGGAAGATCCGCCGTCTGGACGTGCCAGTTTGATTCCTACTTTGCTAATTACATCTTTATACACCATCATTTTAATCGTGCTGTTGGTTTCATTCAATGTAAATGTTCCAATCCCGTTCGTGCCAGATGCATGAGCCGTCTCAAAACCGGTATACCAAGCACCAGCAACCAAAGCGGTAAATTTAACAGCGGTATTTGAGGCATTAATTCCTGTTTTGTTGGGATTTGAAGCTAATAAGGAAGCTGTTGAACCTCCTGATGGATTATCAAAAGAAGTCAAAGTCCAAGTGGACCCAAACTCGCCTGTTTCAAAAGTAACGGGCGCATAAGGAGCGGCTGCCGGAGCTGCTACAATAGCAACCTTATTAAAATACACATTGTCGATATAGATTGTTCCTGCAGAGCCTGAGAAAACAAACTGCGCAATATGAGCTTTAGTAGTCAAACCCGTAAAATCCGAAAGCGGAATTTCTAGACCGTTCCAGCCACTTAAAGCTAAGGTGCGGGTAATTTCAAACTCTTTATCATCTCCGCCTTGATACACACCATCAGCACCAAAATCGACTATTTTAATTTTGAATGTAGTCACATTTGGTGTCCAAACATCAATATGAAAATTAAGCATTGCCGAAGCATTAATTTTATTAGCTTCAGTGATAACTCCAAAATAACTTAAGTCAGTATATTTTTTAGTATCATTCCCAGCGATTTGAATGTCTGACAAAACATTTCCAGATTGTCCCCAATCTGCTCTCCAATTATCCACTGGCACATTCGTGTAAGCGTTACTAAATAACGAGATAACATCTGTCGACGCTAAAGTAGGCGTTGGTGCGGCAACAGTAGGAACCGTAGCGGCTGGTTTTGCTGAAAATCTAACATTATCAAAATAGCTGGTCGTTTCAGAAGTCCGTGCATTAAAATCCAAAAAGAATATAATTTGGTCAATATTAATCGTTTCAAACAATCCTATTTTCCCTGAAAAATCAAAAGTCAATTCCTCCCACTCGTTGATCTTAGTGTTGGGTACTTTAATTTCTTGCTGTGCACCACCATTTGCTATTGCAAATTTGATAGCCACATCACTGATGACACTCTTGTACACCAATATTTTGATGATACTATTAGAAGAACTCAGGGTAAAGGTTCCAATCCCATTTACACCAGATGCATGCGCGGTTTCAAATCCTGCATAAGGCGCCGCGCCTGAAGCGGTCGTTCCTGCTATAAATTTTCCTACCGTTGCTGTAGTGTTGATTCCGCTCGGGAATGGATTGGAGACTTTGGAATATCCCGCTCCGGATCCGTTTTCAAAAGTTTTCAATGACCAAGTTGAACCAAATTCTCCGGTCTCAAAGGTTATTGGTGCATTTTGTGAATAACCTATTGCAAAAAACAACAGGAAAATAAATAAAGTAAAGTTCTTCATAATTTTGAGGTATTAGTTATTCTCAAATTTAGGAATGTATCGTGTTGTGGCTTAAAATAAGAAGTGTGTAAAAACTATACAGCGATAGAAATAAATTACAGAATTAAAAACAGTAGTAAATACTACTATTACTGGAACTTAACATTATTTTATATGCAGTTAGAAAAAAGCTTTGACATTCTTTAATTTTAAAATGTTGTGGTAATGTTATGGCAAATATCTATTCAAATAACACTTAATTCAAGTAAAACATAATTTATTTTAAAATAAAAAAGAATAATCGTAAAAAAAAGCATAAATAAATACATATTTAAAATAAAAATCCCGCCTTGTTTTTGCAACAAGGCGGGATTTTTATTTCTCGATCCATTGGTCAAAGTATTCGTATTACAATTCTAATGCTTTTTTAGGATTGTTCTCTAACAATAATTCCATTGGGTTTTCTAAGGCTTCTTTTACGGCCACCAAGAAACCAACAGACTCACGACCATCAATAATTCTGTGGTCATAAGACAACGCCACATACATCATTGGGTGAATTTCTACTTTTCCGTTTACGGCAATTGGGCGCTCGATAATGTTGTGCATTCCAAGAATTCCTGACTGTGGCGGATTGATGATTGGCGTACTCAACATACTTCCAAAAACACCACCATTAGTAATCGTGAAGGTTCCACCTGTCATATCATCCACTGTGATTTGTCCGTCACGCGCTTTAAGGGCTAATCTTTTAATGTCGGCTTCAACTCCTCGGAAAGTCAAATTCTCCGCATTACGAACTACTGGAACCATTAATCCTTTTGGTCCTGAAACGGCAATAGAAATGTCGCAAAAATCGAAAGCGATCTTATGATCCCCATCCATCATTGAGTTTACATCTGGAAATAATTTTAATGCTCTGGTGACTGCTTTAGTAAAAAAAGACATGTACCCTAAACCAATTCCGCCATGTTTTGCTTTGAATGCGTCTTTGTATTCATTCCGAATCAAGTTGATTGGCGTCATGTTTACTTCATTAAAAGTAGTTAACATGGCTGTTTCGTTTTTAGCAGCCACTAATCGTTCTGCCACTTTACGACGCAACATTGATAATTTTGAACGTTCGGATCCACGAGAACCACCAGTAGGCGTCCCCATTGAAGGCACTGCCTGTACGGCATCATCTTTAGTGATTCTTCCGTCTTTTCCAGTTCCTGTTACTGAGTTTGTTGCTATATTTTTTTCGTCTAATATTTTTCGTGCTGCCGGAGATGGAGTTCCTGAAGCGTAAGTTGTTGCTGCTGCTACTGGAGCGGCTTTTGGTGCTTCTGTTTTAGTTTCCACTTTTGGCGCTTCAACTGTTTTTGTTGCTTCAGCAACGGGCGCATCGTCTGCTGGTTTTGCTCCGTCCGTATCAATGTGACAAACTACTGCTCCTACTGCAACTGCATCTCCTTCTTCCGCTTTCAAAGTAATGATTCCGCTGGCTTCTGCTGGCAATTCTAATGTTGCTTTATCAGAATCAACCTCAGCAATGGCTTGGTCTTTCTCTACATAATCTCCGTCTTTTACCAACCAAGTTGCGATTTCAACTTCCTTTATAGATTCCCCTGGTGATGGGACTTTCATTTCTAAAATCATGTTCTATTATTTTAAATTATGAATTTTAAGTTTTAAATTGTTATCGAACAACCTATGTTTATTATATCAACTGTTTTTTTAGCCCTGATGGCAGCGACATCCTTTTTCTAGCTTCTTTAGCTAGCTTCTTTAGCTAGGAAAAGATATAGCGTACAGCAGGAAATAGCTCTTTATTCTCTAAATAAATTTTTATCAAAAACCATACGCAATGCGTCTGACTGTCGGCGTTTTGCTCTTGTATAACTTCCTGAGGCCGGAGCCGCATACGCTTTTAGAGAAGCCAATCTCCATTTTACTAAATCAAAATTCATTAGCATAAAGCTGTAAGCACCCATGTTTTTTGGTTCTTCTTGTGCCCAAACATAATCATCTGCATTGGGATATTTAGCGATAATGGCTTTTAATTGTTCTACCGGTAATGGGAACAATTGTTCGACTCTAACTACGGCTACATCATTTCTGTCCAGAATTTCTCTTTCGGCAGTAATGTCATAATAGAATTTTCCGGTACAGAAAACCAGCGTTTTCACATGCGCTTTATTCACTGTTTCATCATCAAATGTTTCTTGAAAACTTCCTGTTGCGAATTCTTCAACGGTAGATACTACCCTTGTATCGCGCAACAAACTTTTAGGCGTAAACACAACAAGCGGCTTACGGAAAGTCGTTTTCATTTGTCTTCTCAATAAGTGAAAGAAGTTGGCTGGTGTAGTACAATCTGCCACATACATATTGTGTCTGGCACAAAGTTGTAAGTACCGCTCCATTCTGGCTGATGAATGCTCCGCTCCTTGTCCTTCGTATCCGTGCGGCAACAATAAAACAATTCCGTTTTGATTGTTCCATTTATCTTCGCCACAAGAAATGTACTGATCGATTATAATTTGGGCACCGTTACTAAAATCACCGAACTGTGCTTCCCAGATGGTTAATGTATTTGGGTTGGCTAAAGCGTACCCATAATCAAACCCTAAAACAGCATATTCAGACAACAGCGAATTGAATATATTGAATTTCCCTGTTGCACCCCCTAAAGTACTCAACAAAGTCACTTCTTCTTCCGAATCCTCGACTTTTACAACGGCATGACGGTGAGAGAACGTGCCTCGCTCTACATCTTGCCCCGAAATACGAACATCATATCCTTCTTTTAAAAGTGACCCATAGGCTAAGTGCTCTGCCATGGCCCAATCCAGCTTGTTTGTTTCAAAAAACATTGTTTTTCTATCGTTGACAAGTTTTTGTATTTTGCTGATAAATTTTTTGTCTGCAGGTAAATTACAAATTACGTTTGCAACCTCCGTAAGTTCTACTACTGGAAAAGTAGTATCTACTTTTTTGAGCATTTCAACATCCGAAACCTGCTCAAAACCTTTCCATTCGTTTTTCATGAATGGTGTTATAATAGTCAAATCTTTTTTACGGGAGGCTTCTAAATTCACCTCTAGATTTGATTTATATTCTTTTTCTAATCCTTTTACAAAAGTACTGTCAACAACTCCTTCGGCAAGCAATTTCTCCATGTAGATGTCTCTTGGATTTTTATGCTTTGCAATGATTTTGTACAATACGGGTTGGGTAAAACGAGGCTCATCACCTTCATTATGTCCATATTTTCTATATCCTAATAAATCAATAAACACATCCCTACCAAATTCCATTCTGAAATCCAATGCAAAGGACATCGCGTGAACTACAGCTTCAGCATCATCTGCATTGACATGCAAAACGGGCGAAAGGGTAACTTTAGCAACATCAGTACAATAGGTAGAGGAACGAGCATCCAGATAATTGGTTGTAAAACCGACTTGATTATTGATAACAATATGTATAGTTCCTCCTGTTTTATAACCATCCAATTGTGCCATTTGCACAATTTCATACAAAATTCCCTGGCCCGCAATTGCAGCATCTCCATGAACGGCGATTGGCAACACTTTAGAGAAATCGTTAGGAAAATATTTGTCTTGTTTGGCTCTTGTGATTCCTTCGATTACTGCACCTACTGTTTCAAGGTGCGACGGATTAGGAGCTAAATTTATATTAATTTTTTTACCGGTACTGGTCACTTTATCCGCTGTAAGTCCTAAATGGTATTTTACATCGCCGTCAAAATATTCTTGATCGTAATCTTTACCGTCAAACTCTCCAAAGATGTCTTGGGTCGATTTGCCAAAAATATTTGCCAACACATTCAAACGACCACGATGTGCCATTCCCATAACAAATTGCTCAACTCCTTTTTCAGCTGCTTTCTCGATTAAAGCATCTAATGCAGGAATAATTGATTCCCCTCCTTCTAGAGAAAATCGTTTTTGACCTACATATTTAGTGTGCAAAAAATTCTCAAAAGAAACGGCTTGGTTTAATTTATTAAGAATGGATTTTTTTTCATCCAATGAAAATTTAGGCTGATTGTCATTGTAGCCTAATTTTTTCTGAATCCACTCCACTACTTCCGGTTTACGGATGTACATATACTCCACCCCGATGTGCTGGCAGTATATTGTATCAAGATGCGTTATGATTTCCTGAAGCGTACAAGGCTGTATTTCCATAACCTTGGCTGCATCAAAAACAGTATTTAAATCTGCTGATGAAAGTCCAAAATTTGTGATTTCTAGAGTTGGTGATGATACTCGTCTTTCTCGAACCGGATTTGTTTTAGTAAACAAATGGCCGCGAGAGCGGTATCCGTCTATTAATTTTAATACGTTAAACTCCTTTTGAAGCTTGTCAGAAACCAAGCTAATATCTGTATTATTAGCCGCAAAATTTGCAATTTGCTCGACTTTATGATCCTCGCCATAAGAACTCATCCCAAAGTCAAAACCTTGAAAGAAACTTCTCCAACTAGGCTCAACGCTGTCTGGATTTTCTATATATTGATCGTATAATTGAGCGAAAAATTCTGTATGTGCTGCGTTTAAAAATGAAAACCTATCCATAATATTTAGTGAATATACCTTTTTGATTAAAATAGTTTGGCAAAAGTACAATAATACAATAAATTTATAATTTATTTTAAGATACTTTTACATCTTAAATTGTTAAAAATCTAGAAACTCATGGCAAAAAAGCGCCTTTTTGAGGTTACCAAATCGTTTTTAGCACTTATTGCCTTGTTTTTTGCAAGTGCTCTGTTTGCACAACAAAATACAATGTATACCACTATGCCAAACCAGTTTTGGAGAAATGTACAATTTGGCGGTGGACTGGGTTTAGGCTTTGGTTCCGGCTATACGGACATTTCGTTAGCGCCAAGTGCCATTTATAATTTTAATGAATATGTGGCTTTGGGACTTGGGGTGCAGTATAAATATTTGAAGCAACGCGATTTTTTTGCTTCTCATTTGTATGGCGGTAGTGTTATAGGATTATTTAATCCAATCCCTGAAATACAACTTTCGGCGGAACTGGAACAGTTAAGAGTCAACGTAAATCTGGATGAATCCAATAGCGATTCTCAAAACTACTGGAATACAGGCTTATTCATCGGCCTTGGTTACAGATCTGGAAACGCCACTATTGGTGGGCGATATAATGTTTTGACTGACAAAAACAACATTTACGGCAGTGCCTTTATGCCTTTTATCAGAGTGTATTTTTAATTATCTGCGATGAAAAAAACTTTTCAATTATGCTGTATTTTATTTATAACGCATTAAATGCTTCTAAAACCAGTTTTAAAATAATTGTAATGGGCGTACAAGTATCAAATTCCGTAGCAGAAAAAGAAAACTACAGCAACTACCCCCAAAGAGAAAGAAAAATTGCTGAAAGAAATTCTTGATACTAAAATTAAGGGCGTTTTATTCCTAAGCGGTGATAGGCATTTCACTGAATTTTCCGAAGTTCCACGCGAGAACACTTATTCTTTAATTTGACCGGACCGTTCAACGCTAACTTCTGGTGTTGCCGCTGAAGGGGCATTAAAGGAAAACAATATTTACAGCTCCAAGGGCAGTTTGATTACGCAACATAATTTTGGTATGATTTCATTCTTGGGTTCAAAGGAAAACCGCCAAATGAAACTAACTGTTTTTGATACTGCAGGAATTGAATTATGGAATAAAACAACCTTAAGCAAAGACTTACAATAACTAATAGTTATTCCGGAACCAGACTTTTTGCCATTCTCTTTTTAGGATCAAAAAAGCGACTTGTTCTGCCAGAACTACTAAATCAGATCCGTCTAGTTTTTTTATTTCTTCTTCGGAAACATCAATTATGTATAATAAATTGAGGTATTCAGCAAATTTGTCTTGAATAAGTCGATATGTTTTTTCGTGAAGCTGCAACTTCAATTCACTGGGAGAAATACCCAACGGAAAATCAATTGCTTCGTTAGCGAGATTGAAATCCTTATTCATTTGTTCGATTAATTTCAAATATAAGTTTTCACCCGCGGCTTCAGCAAGTAGTAAATCGGTATTTTTTGGGACTATAAACATATCTTTAAATATCAATGGCAATATGAATGTCAATTTTTAATATTGTTATTATTTTACACTATACTTCTTGTTAAATTATAAATATAAACTTTCAAAGTCAATGTTGAAATTGATTATTGAAATTGAATTACACTTTTCTGCCCATTAAATTCTCCCCAAAAGATTTCAACATTGCTTTTTTATCGGCGCTAATATTCATTTTATCCAAGGTCTGAAACGCCTTAAAAGTAAAATCTTGTATTGCTTCCTGTGTTGCCGTAGCCGCACCAGAACTATTAAAAAGTGCTTTCACCGTCTCTATTTTATCCGTACTGTTTTCCGGCTGAACAGAAAACAAATACCGCAATTGCTTAGCTTCTTCTTCTTTTGAAAAGGCTACTGCTTTGAGATACAAATACGTTTTTTTATTTTCTATAATATCACCGCCTACTTGTTTTCCAAAGGTTTCAGGATCCCCAAAAGCATCCAAGAAATCATCCTGTAATTGAAAAGCCAAGCCTAAATTGAGTCCGAAATCATAAATCAGATTTGCATTTTCCTCGGTAGTTTCTGCAATAATCGCTCCCATTTTCATGGCTGCCGCGACCAAAACGGCCGTTTTGTATTGAATCATCATCAGGTATTCCGGAATAGTAACATCATTGCGTTCTTCAAAATCGACATCCCATTGCTGCCCTTCGCAAACTTCAAGCGCTGTTTTGCTGAACAACTTGGCCAAATCCCGAAAAATAATCGGCTCATATTGTTCAAAATATTGGTAGGCTAAAATCAGCATCGCATCCCCCGATAAAATTCCGGTGTTTAGATTCCATTTCTCATGAACCGTTGCTTTTCCTCTTCGCAATGGCGCATCATCCATAATATCATCGTGAACCAACGAAAAGTTATGAAAAACTTCAACGGCTAATGCGGCAGGCAATGCTTTTGGATACGATGCATCAAAAATTTCGGCACTCATTAAGGTGAGTACCGGACGAATTCTTTTTCCGCCAAGGTCTAAAATATAACGGATGGGCTCGTACAAATTTCTTGGTTCTTTGGTTTCATATTGTGCCTGCAAATACTCCGAAAGAAACTCCTGATATTGATAAATGGAATGCATAAAATAAATTTTCGGCTAATTTACTCTATTCAAATTGTATTACAAACATCGTTTTACCCTTAAATGTTAAATAAATAAAAAGACATTGGAAACTATTTTGGTATTTAAAGTTTCCGTCTTACATTTGCACTCGTATTTTAACATACGGTATCAAAAATATTCTGACTGAACTTTAATAGTACCTAAATAAATCCTACCTAAAACAAACTGATTATGAATATCAAATGGGCCATAGATTCGAACCAATCAGATGTTCTTATAAAATCCAGACACGCTATAATTGCCTACTTATCCGGTCCGGTGAACATCTTTAACGGGTATGTTGACATTCAGGATGATGAAATTAAAAATGCCTCTGTCGAATTTTCATTAAATGTAAATACCCCTGAAACTAAACTCGAACAAATTGATGCTCAGGCAAAACTGAAAGATTTTTTTGATATCAGTGCGTACCCTATTATAAGCTTCAAATCTACTTCATTCGAAAAAGTGGCAAAGAACATTAATTTTTTAAAAGGAAACCTGACTATCCGCAATATTACCAAATATGTTGAACTAGATGCGGAATTAATCGCGATTAATACTTACAACGGAGATAAAAAAGCGGCATTTGAGATCACCGGACAAATAAATCGCAATGATTTTGGTTTAGCTTACCAATCTTTTACACAAACGAATGGCTTAGCGATGGGTCAGGACATAAAATTGATTGCAAATTTAGAATTGGCTGTCTAAAAAACCAGTTGTAACTATTAAACATAACACAAATTTTTAGGGAACTAATTTAGTTCTTAAATTTTTGATTCGCCTTCGAAATTAATCGCTCAAATCGACAAATTTTAATTTGATTAGAACATACTGAAATCATTTCAGACTTAAAAATGAAAGAAAAAATTATAACTAAAGCAAGTGAAATGTTTTTAAAACTAGGTTTTAAGAGCATCACCATGGATGATATTGCAGGAGAAATGTGTATTTCTAAAAAAACGATTTATAAATATTTCTGCAATAAAGAATTACTTATTGAGGAAAGCACCACCGCAATTCACAAACAAATCCATCAAATTATTGACCGTATTATTGCCCAAAATTATAATGCTATCGCAGAAAATTTTGAAATACGAAAAATGTTTAAAGAAATGTTTCAATCCTCAGATGATTCGCCCATTTACCAATTAAAAAAACATTATCCTGAAATTTATGAGAAAGTGATGACAAGAGAAATCAATGAATGTAACACCACTTTTGAACAAAACATAAAAAAAGGAATTGAACAAGGTTTTTACCGCAAGACCATAAATATTGAAAGTTACACGCGATTTTATTATTATTTAATTTTCAGTATAAAGGGCTGTACCAGTTCCGAAAAAGAAGCGCAAAAGATAGAACTTGAGATTTTAGAATACCATACCAGAGCTATGGCAACACCCAGCGGGATAATTGAACTTGAAAAACATTTACTTAACTATATTACAAAATGAAAACTATAATTTTACTAGCCGTCCTAACCTTTGGGATTTCGGCTCAATCACAAAAAATTGGCAACGCAAATACAAGTCCCGTACAAACACTTACGCTAAAGGAAGCCATCAACTATGCTTTAGAAAACAAAGCAGATGCCAAAAAAGCAAAATTACAAGTAGAGAACAGTGAGTACCAAATTCAGGAAATACGCTCCAGAGCATTGCCTCAAATTTCAGCTAATGGCAATTTGACGTACAATCCTGTAATACAAACAACTGTTATTGACGGAGCAGGATTTGGTGCTCCGGGAACTACCATCCAAGCCGCTTTTGGCCAGCCATGGATTTCTACTGCGGGAGTTTCTCTGACACAGGCTATCTTCGACCAAACCGTTTTTACTGGCTTAAAAGCAGCAAAATCTACTCGAGAATTTTATCAGATCAACAATCAACTAACAGAAGAGCAAGTAATTGAGCGTGTGGCCAATAATTATTACCAAGTCTATGTGCAGCGACAAAAACTAACGGTGATTGACAGCACTTTAAGAAATACCACCAAAGTAAGAAACATCATCAAAGGACAATATGACAATGGCCTAGCAAAAAAAATTGATTTGGATCGAATAATAGTAAAAATTTCAAACATCAATACACAACGTCAACAGGTACTGAATGCCGTTCAAATACAGGAAAATGCCTTGAAATTTTATATGGGAATGCCCATAGAAACCCAAATCGAGATTCCACAAACTGCCTTTGAAGTAGGGCCACAAGCATTGTCTGAAATTCCAAATACGGCAAACAGAACGGAATACTTGCTTTTGAAAAAACAAGAACAATTATTATTTTATCAAAAAAAGGCCATTGAAGCTGCTTATTACCCAACATTGTCACTGAATGCCGGGTACAATTACATTGGTCAGGGTCCTGTAATGCCTTTGGGCGGAAAACCTTCTGAAGGAGTGTACTGGTCTGATTTCTCTTCGATTGGCTTGAATTTGAAAGTGCCGATATTTACTGGATTTGGCACTCGTGCCAGAGTAAGACAAGCCGACGTTGACCTACGAACTATCCACGAAGAGTTGGTTGACACCAAGTTGTCACTTGACCTGGCTTTTGCCAATGCAAAAACGCAAATTGACAACAGCTTAACTACAATCAACAATCAGAAAGAAAATGCCCAATTAGCCAAAGAGGTTTTAAATAACACCCGAAACAACTATATACAAGGATTAACCACACTGACTGATTTACTGGATGCCGAAAACTCATTGACCGAAGCTCAAAACAACTACACATCAGCCATATTAGAGTACAAACTGGCAGAAATACAATTAGTCAAATCCAAAGGGGAATTAAAAACACTAACCAATAAATAATCAAAATGAAAAAAATAATAATAACAGTAGTAGTAATTGTAGCATCCTTAGGACTAATTGCCTACGTATTAACCAATAATAAAAAAGAAAACGAAGCTAAAACAGCTATTGTTGCGGAGAAAAACGCCTCCGTTTCTGTTAGAGTTGATACCGTAAAAACCGAAGCTGTTTCATTAGATTTCTCATCCAATGGAAATTTTGAACCCATACAAGAATTAAAATTTTCTGCTGAAAAATCAGGTAAAATAACAAAGATACTTGTAAAAGAGGGCGATTATGTTTCAGTAGGACAAACACTTGCCATTGTACGAAGCGATGTTATAAACGTAAATGCGCAAAACGCTAATGCGGTATATCAAAATGCGGTGGCTGATTACACCCGATTTGAAAATGCATACAAAACAGGCGGCGTAACTAAACAACAAGTAGATCAGGTAAAACTAGCAATGGTAAATGCTAAATTCCAGTTAACACAAGCAAATATCAATGTTGGAGATACAAGAATCAAAGCGCCAATTAGTGGGTTTATCAATAAGAAATACATCGAGGTTGGATCAATCATTTCTGCTACACCTGCTACGGAATTGTTTGATATTGTTAATGTTTCCAAACTAAAACTAAAAGTTAACGTTAACGAAAGCCAAGTGGCCAGTTTAAAAGTAGGTACCGTCACAAAAGTTGTAGCAAGCGTTTATCCAGACCAAATTTTCTCAGGGAAAATCACTTTTATTGCCTCAAAAGCGGACGAAATTTTAAATTTCCCCATCGAGATTGAAATTACAAACAACGCTTCCAACGGTTTAAAAGCAGGTATGTACGGAACCGCTGAATTTGCATCGAAACAACAAAAACAATCGTTGATGATTGTTCCTAGAGATGCTTTTGTAGGAGGCGTAAGCAGCAATCAGGTTTTTGTAATTGAAAGCGGAACTGCCAAATTGAAAACAGTTACAGCTGGAAGAATTCTTGGGGACAAGGTAGAAATTCTAAACGGACTCTCAAATGGTGAAACTGTAATTGTCACAGGTCAAATCAACCTTCAGGACGGATCTAAAGTGGATGTCATTAAATAGTCGAAAGTTGTAAAGCCAAAGGTCAAAAGCAGAAAACGGCATGACCTTATACGTTAAGACCTAAAAATATAAATATATGAAATTAGCAGAAATATCCATAAAACGTCCTTCGTTAGTAATTGTATTGTTTACGATTCTAACACTTGGCGGACTGTTCAGTTACAGCCAATTGGGTTACGAATTGATTCCAAAATTCGAAACCAATGTAATTACTGTTGCCACTATTTATCCGGGTGCATCACCAAGTGAGGTAGAAAATACGGTTACCAAAAAAATTGAAGATGCCATTGCATCCTTAGAAAATATTAAAAAAATAGACTCGAAGTCCTACGAAAGTTTATCAACAGTGTCCATTACATTAACGTCTTCGGCTGATGTTAATATTTCCATGAACGATGCGCAGCGTAAAATAAATGCTATTCTTAGTGATTTGCCTGATGATGTTGAAACGCCTTCATTGACTAAATTTTCTTTAAGCGATTTACCAATTATGACTATTGGTGCCAACGGAAAAATGGATGAAGTTGCTTTTTACGACTTAATTGATAAAAAATTAGCACCCGTTATTTCTCGAGTAGAAGGTGTAGCACAAGTAAATATTATTGGCGGACAAGAAAGAGAAATTCAAGTAAATCTTGATGCGGTAAAAATGCAAGCCTACGGACTTTCGATTCCGCAAGTGCAACAAACTATTTTATCTTCTAATTTGGATTTTCCAACAGGAAACATTCAAACTCGTGAGCAAAAAATACTAATCCGTTTAGCCGGAAAATATAAAACTGTTGATGAATTAAGAAACTTAATTGTATCTTCTAAAAACGGAATACAAGTTCGTTTAGACGCTATTGCTGATGTTCAGGATACTCAAAAAATTCCTGAAAAAATAGCGCGTGTCAATCAAAAAAGTGCTATTATTTTACAAATCATCAAACAATCGGATGCCAATGCGGTTGCGGTAAGTGAAGAGTTAGTTAAAACAATTGCTAAACTGGAAACGGATTATAAAGCAAACGGATTAAAACTTGAAATAGCAAAAGACAGCACTATTTTCACATTAGAAGCTGCCGATGCTGTTGTGCATGATTTACTAATTGCGGTACTTTTAGTGGCTCTTGTAATGTTGTTTTTCTTGCACAGCATTAGAAACTCATTGATTGTAATGGTTTCTATTCCTGCTTCATTAATTGCTACGTTCATTGGAATTTATTTGATGGGGTATACCTTAAACTTAATGAGTTTATTGGGACTTTCTCTTGTGGTGGGTATTCTTGTGGATGATGCCATTGTGGTTCTCGAGAATATTTACAGGCACATGGAAATGGGTAAAAATAAAGTTCGAGCTGCTTATGATGGAACTGCAGAAATTGGTGGAACTGTTGTATCGATTACTTTAGTAATTGTAGTAGTGTTTCTACCAATTGCAATGAGTACCGGATTGGTTTCTAACATTATTACACAATTCTGTGTAACTGTTATTATCTCAACATTGCTGTCATTAGTCGCTTCATTTACAATCATTCCATGGTTATCTTCAAGATACGGGAAATTAGAACACATTCAAGGTAAAAATCTTTTTGGAAGAATCATCCTTGGATTTGAAAGCTATTTAACACGATTTACAAATTGGGTCTCCAGATTATTGGAATGGTGTTTGGATCATTATTTTAAAACACTAGCTATCGTTTTAGTACTCTTTTTTGGATCGATGATTAGTTTATTTGGCGGTGGATTTATTGGTGGGGAATTCTTTGCCGCGTCTGATAGTGGTGAGTTTTTAGTTCAGATAGAAATGCCAAAAGATGCTTCATTAGAGCAAACCAATTTCATGACGCAAAAAGCAGAAGCATTCTTGCAGAAAGAAGAGTATGTTTTTAGTCAAATTACAACGATTGGTCAAACCAGTGAAGGTCTTGGTGCTTCGCAAGCCACTGCTTACAAATCGGAGATAAACGTAAAAATGGTTGGATTAGACAAACGTAATGAACCTGCAAATGTGTATGCTGCAAAAACCAAACGCAAATTAGAAAAAATACTAGTTGGTGCCAAAGTAAAAACAGTTCCAGTTGGTATTTTAGGAACTGCAGAAGATGCTACTTTAGGATTAATTGTAACGGGGCCAAATGTAGAAAGCGCCATGCAATTTGCAAAAGCAGCAGAAAAAGAATTACGTACCATTCCTGGAGCAACAGAAATCGAATTGTCTGTAGAAGATGGAAATCCAGAAGTAAACGTAAAAGTCGATAGAGATAAAATGGCCGCTTTAGGATTGAGTTTGCAAACAGTAGGTATGACCATGCAAACAGCTTTTAGCGGAAATACTGATGGTAGATTTAGAGCTGGTGAATACGAATACGATATCAACATTAAATACAATGCATTCGACAGAAAAAGTATCGCAGATGTCAGAAACTTAATTTTCATAAACGATAGTGGTCAACAAATAAAACTGAATCAATTTGCAACCGTAACCGAAGGTTCCGGTCCAAGTGAATTAGAACGAAGAGACAAATCAGCATCCGTAACTGTAAAAGGCCAAAATGTGGGTGTGGCTTCAGGAACTATTGTAACACAATGGCAAGAAAAAATTGAAAAATTAAAAAAACCAACCGGTGTAAATTATATTTGGGGTGGTGATCAGGAAAACCAGTCCGAAGGTTTTGGTACATTAGGAATTGCGTTATTAGCGGCGATTGTCTTGGTTTACCTGGTAATGGTTTCGTTATACGACAGTTTTGTACATCCATTTGTGGTATTGTTTGCCATCCCGCTTTCCTTTATTGGTGCAATGTTGGCTTTGGCTTTAACCAATAATACACTGAATATATTTACCATTTTAGGTATCATCATGCTTATTGGTCTGGTGTGTAAAAATGCGATTATGCTTGTAGATTATACTAATCAAAGGCGTAAAGCTGGCGAAACGGTCAGAACAGCATTAATCCAAGCAAATCATGCGCGTCTTCGTCCAATTTTGATGACCACTATCGCGATGGTATTTGGTATGTTCCCCATTGCGCTAGCCTCTGGAGCTGGAGCGGAATGGAAAAACGGTTTGGCTTGGGTAATTATTGGAGGATTAATTTCCTCATTATTCTTGACTTTAGTAGTAGTTCCGGTAATTTACCAAATTATGGAAAAAGCCATCAGTAGACTTTCGAAAGGAGAAAAAGTTGATTATGAAGCTGAAATGGTTGCCGATTACGAACATAAAGAACTAAGTGAAGATGGATTTAATCCAAAACATACCGTTTAAAATCTGAATTTATTATAAAAGATAAAACCTGTTCATTAGTTTGAACAGGTTTTTTATATTTAAAACTGTCCCGTCCTGAAATAGCGATACACAAAAAGTATCCTAATGGAAAAACATGAAGAAACACGCTATGTGAAGCG
>NZ_RYDN01000046.1:0-17286 GCF_003968735.1 Flavobacterium sp. RSP49
TGCAAAAACGTTTTTGCAAGTGTTTAATTAAATATTTTTATCTAATAATCTGTATCGGTTATTCAGGACAAGACAATAAAAACTTTAAACCTTAAACTTTAAACAAATTCTCCAAGAAGAACTATACTAACTTCTGCAAAGTTTCCAACACATAGGTATGCATAACTTCCTTATAATCAAGATGCGTGACTATTCGCAGTTTTCCATGCCCCATGGAACTGATTAAAATATTTTTTTGCTTTAACAATTCAATTAAATTCTTTTCGATACAATTTGGAACCAACGAGAAAATCAAAATATTAGTTTCAACCGGCTCTACTGATGCAACCCAGCTTACCTTTTTCAAAACTTCTGCAATTTCTTTCGCTCGTCTATGATCTTCAGCAAGGCGTTCTATATTATTGTCCAATGCATAAATTCCGGCTGCTGCCAAATAGCCTACCTGACGCATTCCGCCACCTAATATTTTTCGAATTCGCAATGCTCTGTGAATCGTGGCTTTGTCCGCTAACAACACCGAACCAATTGGTGCTCCCAAACCTTTAGACAAACAAACCGAAATGGTATCAAATAATTCCCCAAATGCTTTTGGATCTTGATTTTTGGCTACCAAAGCATTCCAGATTCGGGCTCCATCCAGGTGAAATTTCAAATTATTAGCATCACAAACCTTTTTTATTTTTTGCAAATCTTCCAGTTCATAGCAAGCGCCGCCACCTTTATTAGTGGTGTTTTCTACACAAACTAAACTTGTTAAAGGACTGTGGTAAAACTCCGGATCATTGATGGCTCCAGCCACTTGCTCTGCAGTTATCATTCCGCGGTTTCCGTCTAATAAGCAACAAGAAACGCCACTATTGAAGGAAACACCGCCGCCTTCATAATGGTATACATGTGCATATTTGTCAGCAATTAATTGTTCTCCGGGTTGGGTATGCAATTTTATCGCTGTTTGATTGGCCATCGTTCCTGAGGGAAAAAAAAGACCCGCTTCCATACCAAACATCTCAGCAACTCTGGCTTCTAGGGCTATAACTGTAGGATCTTGTTTGTAAACATCATCGCCTACTTCAGCATTTAACATATGAACCAGCATTTCACGTGAAGGTTTCGTGATTGTGTCGCTAACTAAATTTATTTCCATATTTATTTTTATTTTCAGTACGGACAATTCGCGAATTGTCCCTTCGTAAAATTTTTCTATTTTTGTGCCACAAATTTACACAATACCGTTTATTAATTCCAACTAGTTCCGTTAAAACTACACTAAATGTAGTACACGGCAGCAATTTTGATAAATTATTGAAAACAGACCAACCAAATTAATATAATTTTATGACAACTACCGAACAAATTAAAGGTATTGTAGAGCGCCTTGGTGCGTTGAGGAGGTATCTTTGACGTTGATGCCAAGCTAATTGAGATCTCAAACGAAGAAGAGAAAACCTTTGCCCCTGATTTTTGGAACAATCCAAAAGAAGCTGAGATCATTGTAAAAAATCTGCGAAATAAGAAAAAGTGGATTGAAGATTACAATAAAGCAGTCGAAATGACGGACGAATTGCAACTTGCCTATGATTTTTACAAAGAAGGTGAACTTACCGGAGAAGAATTAGACGAACATTACTACGCCACTCAAGCGCATATTGAAGCCATTGAATTCAAGAACATGCTCTCGGACGAAGGGGATACTTTGAGTGCTGTGGTACAAATTACTGCTGGTGCCGGTGGAACCGAAAGTTGTGATTGGGCCGAAATGCTCATGCGCATGTACATGATGTGGGGCGAAAAATACGGTTACAAAATCAAAGAACTGAATTTCCAGAAAGGAGAAGCTGCCGGTATCAAGACCGTAACACTCGAATTTGAAGGCGATTATTCTTTTGGATATTTAAAAGGCGAAAACGGCGTGCATCGACTGGTACGAATTTCTCCTTTTGACAGCAATGCCAAACGTCATACCTCATTTGCATCCGTTTACGTGTATCCACTGGTAGATGATAGCATCGAAATTGACATCAATCCTGCTGACATTGAGATCACGACTTCGCGATCCAGCGGAGCTGGTGGACAAAATGTAAATAAGGTGGAAACTAAAGTACAATTGTTTCATAAACCTACCGGAATTCAAATACAATGTTCCGAAACGCGATCGCAGCAAGACAACAGACAGCGTGCCATGCAGATGTTACGCTCTCAATTATACGAAATTGAGTTAAAAAAGAAACAGGCACAACGCGCTGATATTGAAGCTGGTAAAATGAAAATAGAATGGGGTTCCCAAATCAGAAATTATGTCATGCAACCTTATAAGTTAGTCAAAGATGTTCGCACCGGTTATGAAACCAGCAACGTTGACGGCGTTATGAATGGAGAAATTGATGAGTTCCTGAAAGCTTATCTAATGATGATGGGACAAAAGGAAGAGGAATAAAATACCATTTAGTTAAAATAAAACAGACCCTACCGGCTTTAAAGTCGGTGGGATTTTTTTTATAGATAAACCCCTTTTTTAACGGCTACATTTTATCATGGTACTTCAGGCATCATACTACTCTTTACCTTTTTTTCTAAAGCCATTAGAAAACGGTACTATTTTCTGCTTGGTACTTATTCACAACCAACAATTGCATCCCATTTTCAATACTAATTTTTTTCTGTTTTGAAAGTAACATTGTTATGAAGAAAATTAATTTAAAAAATATCTTTTTGTATTAATCTAAACCGCTATAATTACTGTTTTTTGCATAGTTTTAATTAAAAAAAAGTAAAAATTAGCACCATCCATCCAAAAGTAAAAAAGGAAGACGAAAAGAAACAATATATAAAAAAAAGGCTCTTAGATGTTGTTTCTTGACACATAAAAAAAAGTTAATGTGGGAATTGTGTAAGTCTTATTCCTCCTAATATTTTTATCTTTGTTATTCAATAATTGTTATTACAAAGCTAGAACAATTTTATTTTTTTTCAAAAAAACCAATCTACTTCGTGAAATTTCCTAACCAATTATTGAATTAATTATGCTAAAACTATCTGTTTTGCATTATAAATTATTTTTGGCAGATGCCAAAAAATTAATCTTCTTTAAATATTAAAATTATGCCCATACAAACGACAAATCCTGCAACAAACAAAGTTTTGAAATCATTTGACGAAATGACCGACAAACAAGTAGATGACGCCATTGCACAAGCTGCTAATACTTTCCAAGATTGGAAAAAAACATCTTACCCGGAAAGAGCGTCTGTTTTAAAGAAAGTAGCTTCTTTAATGAGAGAGAAAAAAACGGCTTTGGCTACTTTGATCACACTCGAAATGGGAAAACTATTTTCTCAGGCAGAAGGTGAAGTTGAATTAAGTGCTAATATATTAGATTATTATGCTAAAAATGGTGAAGCATTTTTAGCCGATAAAAAATTAGAGCCTGAACTTGGCGAAGCCATTATCAGATCAAGCCCAATTGGGGTTTTACTGGGTGTTCAACCGTGGAATTTCCCTTTTTATCAGGTAGCGCGTTTTATTGCGCCAAACATTATGGTGGGAAACACTATCTTGATAAAACACGCTTCTATGGTTCCTCAATGTGCAATTGCAATTCAAGATTTATTTAAAGAAGCGCAAGCTCCAATTGGATTGTACACTAATTTGTTAATCTCAGGAAAGAGAGCTTCAGCCATTGTTTCTGACAAAAGAATCAAAGGCGTTTCACTTACCGGTAGTGAAGCCGCTGGTGCAAGTTTAGCTGCAGAAGCTGGTAAAAACCTTAAGAAATCAGTTTTAGAATTAGGAGGTAATGATGCCTTAATCGTTTTAGAAGATGCCGATATTGATAAAACTGTAGAATGGGCCGTAGTTGGACGAATGAACAATAATGGACAAAGCTGTATTGCTTCCAAAAGAATTATTGCTATAGAAGCTGTTGCTGATGAATTTATCGAAAAGTACACAGCCAAACTAGCTAAATTAAAAGTAGGAGATCCAATGGATTCAAATACAGAATTAGGTCCATTGAGTAGTGAAGAAGCTTTATTACACTTAGTAGATCAAGTGGAAAGATCAGTTGCTGCTGGAGCTACCGTTTTACTCGGAGGAAAAAGAGTTGATGGTCCAGGAGCCTTTATGGAACCTACCATTTTAACGGATCTAAATCCTGAAATTCCAGCATATCACGAAGAATTATTCGGACCAGTTTCCTCTTTTTACAGAGTAAAAGACGAAGCTGCTGCAATTGCCTTGGCGAATGATTCTGATTTTGGTTTAGGAGGATCCATATTTACTAAAGATATTGAACGTGGAAAACGACTTGCAGATCAAATTGATTCTGGAATGGTATTTATCAATCACCCAACTTGGACACAAGCCGATTTACCTTTTGGAGGAACCAAAGGTTCTGGTTACGGTAGAGAACTCTCTGAAATTGGAATTCATGAATTTGTAAATAAAAAATTAATTCGTGTCAGTGGAATATCTGATCCGTTCTAGAATAAAACAATATCTCGATTTTTAGATTTAAGAAAAGTATCTAAACGCACAAAATATGTCAAAATTAAACGTTAGTCAAAAATTAATCCAATCGCATCTTTTACATGGTGAAATGATTGAGGGTCAGGAAATTGGAATCCGGATCGATCAGGCTTTATTGCAAGATGCAACCGGAACATTGGTCCAATTAGAATTAGAAGCCATGGGTCTAAAAAAAGCCAAAACGGAAGTTGCGGTTCAATATGTGGATCACAATCTTTTGCAAACGGATTCTAAAAATGCCGATGACCATTTATTTTTACTTTCGGCGGCACAAAGATTTGGTCTTTGGTACAGTCGTCCCGGAAATGGCGTAAGTCACCCGGTGCACATGGAACGTTTTGGCAAACCGGGAAAAACACTCGTTGGGTCCGATAGTCATTCTTGTGCTGCAGGGTCTTTGGGCATGCTGGCCATTGGAACCGGTGGTTTAGATGTTGCAGCTGCAATTGCAGGTCAACCTTATTTTGTCAAAATGCCAAAAGTAATGGGTGTAGAACTCAGCGGTAAACTACCCGATTGGGTTAGTGCCAAAGATGTTATTCTAGAAATGCTAAGACGCTATGATGTAAAAGGCGGAGTGGGAAAAATTATAGAATATTATGGTGAAGGATTGAAAAATCTGAGTGTGATGGACCGTCATGTTATTGCCAATATGGGTGCTGAATTAGGTGCTACAACAACTGTATTCCCCAGTGATGATGAAACCAAACGGTTTTTAATTTCCCAAAATCGGGAATCTGACTGGACGGAATTAATTGCCGATTCAGGAGCAACTTATGATGAATATGCAGAAATTAATTTAAACGATTTGGTTCCTTTAATTGCACTGCCCACAAGTCCTGGAAATGTAGTTCCCGTGAGTGAAGTTGCCGGAAAAACAATTGGTCAGGTCGTTATAGGCTCTTCGGCAAATCCTGGATTACGAGATTTTTGGATTGCCGGAGCCATTGTAAAGGATAAAACCATTAACAGTGCAGTTTCATTTGATGTCAATCCTACATCCAGACAGACAATTCAAAACATGCTAAAAAATTTTACTTTTGCAAATTTGATTACTGCTGGTGCTCGTTTTCATCAATCAGGTTGTATGGGTTGTATAGGAATGGGGCAAGCTCCCGCTACCGGAACAATCAGTTTAAGAACCATGCCTCGAAATTTCCCAAGTCGTTCTGGAACAGAAGATGATCAGGTTTATTTGTGTAGTCCCGAGACGGCTGCTGCATCTGCCCTGACAGGAAAAATCACAGATCCTAGAGATATGGAAAAAATCTATGGCATGAAATATCCTAAATTTGAGAATCCTGAAGTAGAAATTATCAATACTGATATGCTAGTAGCTCCATTAGAAGATGGATCAGGAGTTGAATTACACAAAGGTCCAAATATCAAATCGATTCCTGAAATTGAAGCTTTACAGCAAGACTATCGAATTCCTATTTTATTAAAAATGGGCGATAATGTATCTACAGATGAAATTTTGAAAGCCGGAGCCGATGTACTTCCCTTAAGAAGTAATATTCCTGAAATCAGTAAATATGCATTTAGTGTGATCGATCCTAGTTTTTATGACCGAGCCATGAAATCTAAAAAAGAATTTGGTGGACACATCGTTATTGCAAAAGAAAATTATGCCCAAGGTTCTAGTCGGGAACATGCCGCTCTTGCTCCCAAATATTTGGGACAAGTGGCTGTTATTGCCCAAAGTTATGCCCGTATTGCTTGGCAAAATTTAGTCAATTTTGGAATTGTACCTTTAGAATTTATAAATGTTTCTGATTATGACAAAATGGAACAGGGAGATTTGATCCGTTTTAAAAACCTTCATGAAGATGTTATCAATAGAAATAATATAAAAGTCGTGGTCGAAAAAGGGGACGGAAACACTTTAGAATTTGAAACCAAACACAGTTTAAGTGATCGTCAAATTAATGTACTTGCAAAAGGAGGTATCATAAATGATTTCAGAACCAAACTATAAATTAGTTTTAAAAAGGAAACAGGAAACAAAACTTCATTAACGAATGGCTAATGGAGTTTTTATTAAACTAAAAAAAATGAAAACGAAACAAATCGTACTAGCATCTAGACCTAATGGAATTCCAACATTGGATGATTTTAGATCTGAAAATATAGAATTAGACGATCTAAAAAAAGGAGAAGTCCTTTTAAAAGGATTGTATTATTCCGTCGATCCCTATATGCGCGGTCGAATGAACGAAGGAAAATCGTATGTAGCTCAATTTGAATTGGACCAACCTATAGAAGGTGGCGTTTTAGCTACTGTAGTAAAATCAAAATCTGAACTTTTTAAAACAGGAGATACAGTTCTGGGCGCTTTGCCTTGGAGCGAACAAATGATTGCCTCTGAAAAAGGCCTGCAAAAAATTGAATCAACAGTAGAATCCCTAACATATTATTTAGGAATACTAGGAATGACAGGACTTACCGCTTATTTTGGTCTAATGCAAATTGGAAAACCAAAAGCGGGAGAAACCGTTGTGGTTTC
The DNA here is from genome assembly GCF_003968735.1 of Flavobacterium sp. RSP49. Lineage (NCBI taxonomy): Bacteria > Pseudomonadati > Bacteroidota > Flavobacteriia > Flavobacteriales > Flavobacteriaceae > Flavobacterium > Flavobacterium sp. RSP49. The sequence goes on from NZ_RYDN01000046.1 coordinate 7,031, forward strand.
TGGAGCAGCAGGAGCCGTTGGGATAGTAGTAGGCCAACTTGCAAAAATCCAAGGTGCTCGTGTAATAGGAATTGCCGGTTCTGATGAAAAAGTAAAAATGCTAAAAGAAGAATTTGGCTATGACGAAGTCGTCAATTACAAAACAAATACCAATATGAAATCCACAATTGCTAAATTATGTCCAAACGGTGTGGATGTTTATTTTGACAATGTAGGTGGCAGTATTTCTGATGCGGTTATCGAAAACCTGAATTTTCATTCCAGAATTGCTTTGTGTGGACAAATTTCCCTTTACAACAGCACCGAAATACCAATGGGACCCCGAATCCAACCCATGTTATTAACCCGAAGTGTATTAATGCAGGGTTTTATTATCAATAATTTTCAAAAAGACTTTCCAGAAGGAATTGCACACTTATCAAAATGGGTCAATGAAGGAAAATTGAAGTTTATAGAAACTATAGTAGAAGGTTTTGATCAATTACCTACGGCGCTACTTGGTTTATTTAAAGGAGAAAACAATGGAAAAATGATTGTGAAAAGATAATTTATCCGAGTCAAATAAATAGAAAATAGCCGGTACTTATAATTAAGTACCGGATTTTTGTTTTATAATTAACCCCAACCATTCAATCAACAAAGTCTCTACCGCTAACTGTTGTTTGCTATTTATTGTAATCAATCAGCATTTCCTCATGTCCAAAGGATAAGGAATAATTACAATATTGTATTCACAATTTATATAACCACTCCATTTATTCCTGTTAAAGAAATTAGTAAGATTAGGAATTTCAACGCTAAATTCTTTTATTTGAAAAATATTAAACAACCAAATCCAATCTACACGGAATGAAATCTTATACAATCCAAGAAATTAATGCGATTCTTAATGGCGTAATTATAGGGAATACTACCCAAAACATTACTGCTCCTGAACAATTAGAAATGGCTACCGCTTCCGAAATTTCATTCATAGGAAACAAAAAATACGAAAAATTATGGTTTACATCCACTGCTTGTGCGGCGGTGGTCAATGAAGATATTGCTATAGAACCCGGAGAAAACAGGGCTTTCATAAAAGTTAAAAATGCTGATTTAGCGATGTCTCAGGTACTAGAACTCTTTGCTCCACCAACACCCGTATTTACTATTGACATTCATCCTAGTGCAGTGATTGATCCAACTGCCTCTATTTGCAATGGTGCCCGGATTGGTGCTGGCTGTTATATAGGACCTAATGTCACAATTGGAGACAACTCCACTGTATATCCTAATGTGACCATTCTGGATGAATCTACGATTGGTAAAAACACAGTAATCTGGTCAGGAACGGTTATCAGAGAACGATGCCACATTGGCAATGATTGTATTTTACATCCTAATGCGACAATAGGTGCGGATGGTTTTGGTTTTCGGCCTGACCCACAAAGAGGTTTGGTCAAAATTCCGCAAATTGGAAATGTAATTATTGGTAATAATGTCGAAATTGGCGCTAATACCTGTGTGGACAGAGGCAAATTCAGTTCAACCATTTTAGGTGACGGCTGTAAAATTGATAATCTAGTCCAAATTGGTCATAACAGCAAACTAGGTAAGTTTTGTATTATGGCTGGAAACAGTGGATTAGCAGGCTCTGTAACATTAGGAAATGGCGTAATCATTGGCGGAAGCGCTTCTATAAAGGATCACACCACCATAGGCGATGGTGCGATTGTAGGTGCCGGTTCCGGTGTAACAGGAGATATTCCTGCAGGAAAAACCATGCTAGGGTATCCGGCCGTTGAAGCTCGTGATGCACTCAAACAATGGGCAATTTTAAAAAGACTTGTAAATGAATCCAAACGTAAATAACCTTTTTTTTATTAAATTCATAAAAAAGCAGGAGGTAACTTCTGTTTTTTTGTTTTTAAATCAAAAAAATATTCCGTTTTCTTTCTAAACCAATAAAATTTATTTAGTTGAATTTTGTATTTTAGCCCAAAAATATTTTTAACATTCTTTCATCATGGATTTAAACTTCAACAAAAACGAAGACCACAATAAACTTTTACTTTCCGCATTGCGACAAAAATTAAGCATAGTTAAATTAGGCGGCGGTGAAAAACGCATTCAAAAATTACATGGTGAAGGCAAAATGACCGCTCGTGAACGTATTGATTATTTATTGGATCCAAAAGCGAAATGCATTGAAATTGGAGCATTTGTTGGTGAAGGAATGTATGCAGAACACGGTGGATGCCCATCAGGTGGTGTTGTGGTAAAAATAGGATACATCAGAGGCAAACAATGTATTGTTGTAGCCAATGATGCTACCGTAAAAGCGGGAGCCTGGTTTCCTATAACGGCCAAGAAAAACTTACGGGCACAGGAAATTGCTATGGAAAACCGACTGCCAATTATTTATTTAGTAGATAGCGCCGGAGTATATTTGCCTTTGCAAGATGAAATTTTCCCGGACAAAGAACATTTTGGACGTATTTTTAGAAATAATGCCCAAATGAGCAGCATGGGAATTACCCAAATTGCTGCTGTAATGGGAAGTTGCGTCGCCGGTGGAGCTTATTTACCCATCATGAGTGACGAAGCTTTGATTGTCGAAAAAACAGGAAGTATTTTCTTGGCAGGAAGTTATCTTGTCAAAGCTGCTATTGGCGAAAGTATTGATAATGAAACTCTGGGCGGAGCAACCACCCATTGTGAAATTTCCGGTGTGACGGACTATAAAGCCAAAGACGATAAAGATGCATTGGATAAAATAAAAAATATAGTTGATAAAATAGGTGATTTTGATAAAGCTGGTTTCAGCCGAATTAAATCCCAAAAACCAGCATTAGACGAAAAAGAAATCTACGGTGTTTTGCCAAAAGCCAGAAATGAGCAGTATGACATGATGGAAATCATCAATCGTTTAGTAGACAATTCAGAATTTGAAGCTTATAAAGACGGCTATGGCCAAACTATTATCACTGGTTATGCCAGAATAGATGGTTGGGCAGTTGGAATTGTTGCCAACCAACGAAAAGTGGTAAAAACTAAAAATGGTGAAATGCAGTTTGGTGGCGTAATCTACTCCGATAGTGCAGATAAAGCCACCCGTTTTATTGCCAATTGCAACCAGAAAAAAATCCCATTGATCTTTGTTCAAGATGTTACCGGATTTATGGTAGGATCTAAATCAGAACATGGCGGAATCATAAAAGACGGTGCCAAAATGGTAAATGCGGTATCCAATTCCGTTGTTCCAAAATTCACTGTAATTGTAGGAAATTCATATGGTGCTGGAAATTATGCCATGTGCGGAAAAGCGTATGATCCAAGATTAATATTTGCCTGGCCAAGTGCAGAATTAGCGGTTATGGGCGGAACACAAGCGGCAAAAGTGCTGGCGCAAATTGAAGCTTCTTCGCTTAAAGCAAAAGGAGAACTCGTAGATGAAATAAAAGAAAAAGAATTATTTGATAAAATAAAAGCCAGATATGACGAGCAAGTTTCGCCTTATTATGCCGCATCTCGATTATGGACAGATGCTATTATTGATCCCCTAGACACCCGAACTTGGATCTCTATGGGAATAGAAGCGGCTAACCACTCGCCTATTGAGAAAAAATTTAACTTAGGTATTATTCAAGTTTAACTCCTAATTTACTGGAACTTATATTTATTATTTTGTACATATATAATTGCCTTTATTCAAAGGATTGATAGTTATAGCATTAGCCCCTTTGCAAAATAACGTGCTGAAAATCTAAACCAAATTCGTTTTAATTATTTAAGATACTTACTTACGCTGTACTTATAAATTGAGACGGCATTATCAGTAGTTTATTCGCAAAAGCTAATAGATTATTCTATTTGAACAAAAAAACAATCAAAGTTTAGTTTTCTTTAACAATTATAATTTATTATATTAAAATTCAGTAACTTAGTACTAAATATTTAAAACTATAGTATTATGAATAGCGTAAAAAATTTAAACAAATGGGCGAATACGCACACTTATTTAACCGTGGATTTGGTACGAATAACACTTGGTGTATTTTTGTTTATGAAAGGAATCTCTTTTATAACGAACATCCAATATTTAAATGATTTAATATCGCCAATTGACAGGATTGGTGGCGGAATGTTCCTTATTCACTATATTGCTCCAGCACACATGGTAGGTGGTATAATGATTGCTTTTGGTTTACTGACAAGATGGGCTATAATAGCACAACTTCCCATACTGATAGGTGCTATAGTAGTAAATTTTATGGGAGCAATGCATTCCCAAAATTTACTTTTGGCATTGCTAATATTAGGAGCTTGTATATTTTTCTTATTCTATGGAAGCGGAAAAAATTCAGCTGATTATTATTTTAAAATGCAGCAATAATTTAATAAAAAGTAACCGTTATTTTGATCAGAATCATTTTTCAGATAATAAAAAACCGCTTGTAACAGGATTTACATAATCGGTTACAAGCGGTTTTTCTTTTTTTATGATTGATTTTATAATGGAGCTTCAATAAACCAACTTAAGCTTATCTAGAGTTATTTTAAGTAACTCAATGGTAGGTTGCATTTCTATATTAATTTAAATATTCTTTTTAAATTGACTGTGAAAATTGCTATCTCACCTGTACAGTTTAAACCGGAATGGTTCTGGATTTATATTTAAAAAAACATGTTGTAACGCAAACCTTCCACTACATCAACATCCGAAACACTACAAATTGTTTTAAGAAGCAAATACTCTAACATACAAACGGGACTTTCTGCCATACGTCCATTCTTGGTGCAGTATTTATTTATTAAGGAAAATCTATTAAATCATTGATCTTTTTCAAAATATTATTCTTTGGAATAATTAAATCAAATAACGAAAAATGCTTCCTTAAATGTGTTGATTGCTGTTAACTAACATCTAAAAAACTCTTATAATTAGAGCTAAATATAGCATAAAAGGAGAATAAATCATAAGATTTACCCTCCTTTTATGCTATATTTGTTTGTAAAAAGACTTTTTCAGTGCCCTCGTTTTGGTAAGTGCTTTTTTATTAAAAACAATTTAAATACTTTCTAAAATTTCTTTGCGTTTAATCTTTCCACTTTCGGTTTCACTAAATTTAGAAACATAAAAAACTTCTTTCGGTTTTTCATATTTGTCTAAACCATCAAAAATACTCTCATCCAGTACTTGTTGTTCCCCTTCTATAACAATGACTAGTTTTTCTCCTAAAACTGAATCTTCTTTTCCAGCTACAAAAAATCTTGAGTTAATTTTATCAGATAGCTTATCTTCAATTTTTTCAGGAATTAATTTTATTCCGCCACTATTTATTACGTTATCTATTCGTCCTAAAAAAACAAACTGATTTTCGCCTACCAGTTCCACTAAATCGTTTGTAATAATCGAATTGTTTGAAATTTTTAATGCATCAATCACCAGACAATTCCTTTCATCTTGGCTAATTTTAATATTTGGTAAAATTGAAAAAGTCTCCTCTCCTATCTTTTTTGCGGCAATATGAGTAATAGTTTCCGTCATTCCATAGATCTCATAAACTTTCGTTTTCAATTTAGAAAGCCCTTTTTCAAGAGAATTACTCATTTTAGCACCACCAACAATCATTTTTTTTACATTTTTTAATGCAGATAAAGAGTTTAGAGCTTGTAGAGGAACCATAGCAACAAAATCATATTTATTATCGTTATATTGCATAGGATGAGAACTTGGCGCAACAAAATCAACATCAAGACCAAGAATAAAACTCCTCACAAACATCATTTTTCCAGCAATATATTTAGTTGGCAAACAATGCAATGCTCTATCTCCGGGTTTTAAATCGAAAAAATCACCGGTTGCAATCGCCGAATTGACCATAGCTTGTTTATCGACACGAATCAATTTAGGACTTCCTGTAGTCCCAGAAGTATTCATTTCAATATAGGATTTGTTATCAAACCAATCGAGAATAAAATCTCCCACTGATTTTTCGAATTCCTCACCTTCTTTTATAAAACTGTATGCTACTCTGCATAAATCATTTCGATTCAGATGAAACCCATTTAGTTTAAAAAGGTTGTGGACATTGTAATATGCTATTGCATCAATCATGATAAGCTTATTTTAAATTATTGTACAGTTTTACTATTTAAATATTTCCAGTTAATTTTTCTTTCCAATTGGTCCAATTGTATTTTTTACTAAAGATAAATAAAAGTATTGGGTAAATGAAAACAACGGGAACTATTACATCTAATCCAGCAGATGGATCCGAAATATCCTTAAAAATAGAGTGCGTCTGAAAGGCAGACCAATCCGATGTGACCAACAATGCTCCTACTAAGTTATTAGCTGCGTGAAATCCCAATGCGAGTTCCATACCCTCATCCATCAAGGTAATGATTCCAAGAAACAATCCGGTTCCTATATAATATACTAAAATAATAGGACCAATCTTAGCAACTTCAGGGTTAAACCAATGCATTCCTCCAAAAATAAGAGAAGTCATCAGTAACGGAAACCACTTGTTTTTAGCAAGGTTTGCAAATCCCTGCATCAAATAGCCTCTAAAAATATATTCTTCAGAACTAGTTTGTATCGGAATTAAAACAACACCTATGAGAACCAAAATAGCAAATGGAACAGGCTTAAAATTGATGACAAAATCACTTGGACTGTAAAAATAAAATAACAAGGTAGATACAATTGTTATTGCCGCCCAAATCAAAAATGAAAACACGATTCGTTTCCAGTCTACTTTAGCTCTTGAAGTAGTTACCGAAAGTAGTGTTTGATGATGCAAATAACGCACAACCAAAATAATACTTCCCATGAGAACCACAAATGAAATCAGGACTAAAAATAAGGTTAAATTGGGCTCAAAAAACTGCATTAAAGCTTCATTATTTGAAGGATATGGCTTTCCTTTAACGGTTGTTTCATAAATTAAGAGGATCAGAAGTGGCAACTGACCCAAGATTGAAGCAAAAATAAATATAAATGATCCCTTAATATATTTCCAAAACGTATTCTCTGATTTTAAACCCTGCGCTATAAACATCTATTTTAATTTAATTTTATACTTGATTAGTTTCACAAACGTTATTTTTGTTACCACTAATCTAATGCTTTTAACAATTATTTAAAAACGACTAAATATGATACAAATATACCATAATTCACGTTGCGGAAAATCTAGAAATTGCCTCGCACTGATAGAAAAATCAGAAAAAGAGTTTGAAGTAATCAATTATCTGATAAGTCCGCCTACTTTTGAACAATTGTCTGCAATTATAAAGAAACTAAATATAGCACCGATAGCGTTGGTTCGCCAAAAAGAAAAAATTTGGATTGAAAATTTCAAAGGAACAACGATGAATGAGGAACAAATCATTCAAGCTATGCTATCAAACCCAATTCTGATAGAAAGACCCCTGGTTATCATGGGAAATAAAGCAATAATAGGAAGAAATTTAGAAAAAGTAGAGGCCTTTATTTCCTAAAATTCTTAGTTTTTTAATTAACATTTTTTTGTGATTTGTAGTATTAAACCATCTCTTACTTTTGCAATCTAACGACTGTAACCAAAGTTTTTTTAAAATGAAAAAAATGAAATCTGTTTTAATTCTAGTGCTCTTCTTTACTACACTATTTAGTTTTGCCCAACAAGCTCCAACCCAAAAAATTAAAATTTCCGGTAAAGTAATAGAAAAAATCAGCAAACAACCCTTGGAATATGCTACTGTAACATTTATGAATCCTAACAATCCAAAACCGGTTGCCGGAGGAATAACAAATCCAAAAGGAGAGTTTGATATTGATGTTATTCCTGGTGTTTACGACATTAGTATTGAATTTATTTCTTTCAAAGTAAATGAAATTAAGCAAAAAAAACTTCAGGTCAACACCAGTTTAGGTTTGATTAGTTTAGAGGAAGATGCGAATCAATTGAATGAGGTTATAATTCGATCAGAAAAAACTACAGTCGAAATCAAATTAGATAAAAAAGTATACAACGTAGGAAATGACCTGATGGTAAAAGGTGGTACTGTAAGTGATGTGTTAGACAACATTCCTTCTGTTTCTGTAGATATTGAAGGAAATATAAGCCTTCGTGGGAATGATAATGTACGCGTTCTTATTGATGGCAGACCGTCAAATGCGATTAATATCGCGGAAGCCTTGCGATTGATTCCTGCGGATGCCATTGAAAAAGTAGAAGTGATCACCAACCCATCAGCACGATACGATGCTGAAGGTGGTGGTGGGTTATTAAATATCATTTTGAAAAAAGGAAAAAACCGCGGTTTAAACGGAACATTTATTGGCTCGGCAGGTTATCCTGAAAATAATGGTTTGAGTGGTACATTAAATTATAAATCTGACAACTTTAATCTTTTCACTACTCAAGGATACAACAAGCGGAACAGTCCAGGAAACGCTCTTACAAATACCAATTATTTAAATGCAGACAACACTATCAACAATATTATAAATGAAACCCGAGAAAATGACCGATTTAGTAAAGGGTACAATGGAAATTTTGGAATAGAATTGTATTTAAACGAGACCACCGCATGGACCAATACATTCAATTACCGAAAAAATAACGGAGATAATCGGGACAATGTTTTTCAGAATTATTTTGAGGCAGATAACACTTTTGATTACACTCGTAACCGAATCAATTTAGAAAGCAGTGATAGTGAAAATGTAGAATTTGCAACTAATTTTACTAAAAAATTCAAAAAAGAAGGACATAAATTAACCCTTGACGGTTCCTTTTCAACTAGTAAAGACCTCGAAATAGCAGTAATTACGGATAGAGCTACCAATACTGCTGAAGTAAAATTTGACAACACCCTCAACGACCAACGTCAAAGCCGAAATTTACTTCAGATGGATTATGTGTTGCCTATTGGCGAAGGAGGCCAGTTTGAAGCCGGATATCGTGGTGATTTTTCAGAATTACTCACTGATTATCAAGTTGAAAATGATGGTGTAATCAACGGGAATTTTACCAATACATTAGAATATAAGGAGAAAGTAAATGCAGTTTACTCCCAATATGGGATGAAAATAAATAAATTTTCTGTCTTATTAGGATTGCGTTTTGAGGATTCTAATATTAATATCAATCAATTGGCAACTAATGATTTTAATACTAAAAAATACAATAACTTTTTCCCAAGCGCCTTCTTCACTTATGAAATTTCAGATAAAAGTAGTGCTTCTGTAAGTTACAGCCGAAGAGTGCAAAGACCAAGAGGACGATTTTTGAATCCGTTCAGCAACCTATCCAGTAACATCAATATTTTTGTAGGAAATCCAGATTTAGATCCCGCTTTTTCAGATGCAATTGATTTTGGTTACATCAAAAGATGGGAAAAAATCACCTTTAATACATCCTTATATGTAAATAAAACAACAAATGTTTTTCAATTTGCAAGAAGAGAATCAGGAGATTTTATTGTAACCGTAATCGACGATAAAGATACAGTTCTGAATGGTGAGGTAACACAAATTAATGGTGGTGAAGATACACGTATTCCAATTATCATTAGCTCACCTATTAACTTAGCTACAGGATATAGAGTAGGATTTGAATTCACGTTAAATTATTCTCCATATAAATGGTGGAAATTAAACAGTAACTTCAATTTCTTCAGAAACGAAACTCAAGGAGATTTTACTTATACTGATTTTAAAAATAATGAAATTGTACAAAATTTTGATAACGTAGCAACTTCATGGTCTACAAGACTGACTTCAAAAATCACGTTGCCATACAAAATTGACTGGCAGACTAATGCAAGTTATAACGGTCCGCAAAATAATGCCCAGGGAAGAAGCTTAGGTATTTTTGCAGCAAATATAGCGTTCAGCAAAGACATCTTGAAGGATAAAGGAACACTTTCATTCAACGTGAGCGATGTATTCAATTCCAGAAAAAGAATGATGGAAACAAACCTTCCTGGATTTGCAAACTCCTACAGTGAAATGCAATGGAGAGTAAGACAGTTTAGTTTGTCATTCACATATCGTTTTAACAAACCAAAAAACGAAAAAGAAAAACAGCCTAAAAAATTGCAAAATGATAACGAAGGAGATTATCAAGGATAATAAAGTAAGGACTCATGAAAATGGGTCTTTTTTTTTTATAAATCATCAGAGCTAATAAAATTGAAAAGTATGTCTTGTCCTGAATAACCGATACAGATTATTAGATAAAAATATTTAATTAAACACTTGCAAAAACGTTTTTGCA
>NZ_RYDN01000047.1:0-15538 GCF_003968735.1 Flavobacterium sp. RSP49
TGGGTGGTGTACTTTGCAGCGGAATGGGTGGTGTACTTTGCAGCGGAATCGTGGTGCACTTTGCAGCGGAATATCCACAAAGACTATTTTCGTTGCAAATGTCCCAATTATTACTACTTTTTATAGTTGTTTCAATTTCTAAAGCAATCGTATTATAACGTAAATCATACTTTTTAGACAAATAATCTTCAACAATGTGAAAAATTGTTGGGTTCTCAATTTTTGTAATATCATCTACACTATTATTTTTTACAGCCAAATCAATTATCTTTTGGAAATCCTGGATTGTGTGTTCTTGAAAATAATCAGTTAAATCATATCCTTTAATATTTTCATTTCTTGGGAGATATATAGGAATAATATTAGAATTTAATTGTGTTAGTTTTTGCATGTCAATAATGCCTGTATCGTCCGCATCAAAACACACAAATAAGTTTTTGCAAAGGAAATGCAGGGACTTAATACTTTCTTTCTTAATAGTCGTTGAACCGCTTCCAAAAGTAACTGCATTAAATCCTTTTGAATTGGCAACAATAACATCTTTTTCTCCCTCGCAAATAATTATATTTTCTTTTTTTGCTGTTCCTAATTGTTCAAATCCAAATATTCCTTTTTTAAAAGGAGGTAAAAAGTTTTTTGAAATTCCTATCTCAGCTTGATTAGGAATGTATAATTTAAAATTATTTTCGAGTTCAAAAGCAAAAGCAACACTTTCTTTTTTTGTATAAATAGGACTTTTTCCACTCCAGCTATAATTTAAAATTGAGTGTACATTGTATTTTTTGAGTATTGTTTTTTTAACTCCAAATTTTTCCCACCATTGCAAATCCAATTCAGTAAAGTCTCTTGTTTGCACAGAAATCTTTGAGGACTCTCTATTGTTTGCAACAGTATTGCTCGTCTTTATGAAATTTTGACTTTTTTTTGAATTTATATCTGTTTTTTTGTTTTGATTTTGCAATGGAAGATTATTTTCCTTTACAACCTTTTCCAATACTTCAATAAATTGGGTTTTGCTATTGAGTTGAAAAAGGTCAGCAACAAATTGCCAAACATCGCCACTAAACCCTGAACTATGGCATTTATATTTTGTTTCCGATCCTTCTTTATACAATGAAAACGATGGGTTTTTATCCGCTGTAAAAGGACTTGAAATATTTCTTTTAGGAAATTTATTTAGTCCCAGAAATTTCAAGTAAATTTCTTCTTGTGAAATATATTGCAAAATTGTATCTTTGCTTAACATATAGTTTTCCATAAACTAATAATTTTATAAGCCATTGCAATTCGAGTTGCAACGGCTTTTTGTTATTTATAAATATTTTAAGTTGGTTTCTATAGTATTAATTATAGAAATGTGCAAAAAAAAACCCAAAATGATTTGAATATAAAAGATCATTTTGGGAAGTTTGATAGGAATCTTTTTTTGAGTTTTAGGATCATTAAAAAAAAATACCATCGATTATTTAAGATTGAGTTTTTTATAAAAAAACTCTTAAAAATGGTACTCAATATTTATTACCCCCTGACATGATTTTTTGCTATTTACATTTAAGTAATATTATTGCTTTTTCAAATAATCGGGTTTTTTAGCTCGAGTACCGGTTGAAATCATAAGTTTATATTTATTGATTTTTTCAGTCTTAGTTTCCTTTGGTGGCAGTTTAAGGGCTTTGCGATCAGCTGCATTACCCTTATCATTACCAAGACTGTCAATAATTTCGACAGCCTGCTTAAAAGCCTCCCGCAAGACATTATATTTTTCGATTGATATGGTTATTGTTTTTTCCATAATCGTCTATTATACTTTTTTTAATTTTTCAAGAACGATTTCAACACATCTCCTCACCTCTTTATCAAGTAAAACACAATTCCAAAACTTTTTCAGTTTTAATGAATTAATTTCGGGATAATAAAAAATTACGATCGTTCTAAAGGATTCATAAGATTTAAATCCTAAAAAAAAATATTCTCGTAAAACAGTTGCGCATTTTACATAAGTTTCGAAACGAGCTACTGTAACTTTTTCTCTATTTGTAATATTCACATATGGAATATTGTTTTTTAAAATATTCATATTTATAATATTTGCTATTATTTTTGTAATTTTGATGAAGAATAAAAATGTACGTACATTTTTAACAATACAAATATAACACAAATAACGATACTAATATCGTATTTGTAATATTTTTAAATATATTATGATTGATTCAAAAAAAATTAGCAAACAACAAAAATTAGAATATATAAAAACTACAGTTTATGATTTCTCCATATCTGCTTATAATATTGCAAGCAATACAAATTTAACAGAGGCTGGAATTGCAAGAATTTTAAAAGGAATTGCAAAAAACCCACATGAAAGTTCATTAAACGAAATAATTTCTTATATCCATACTTATAATGGTCCTGAAGATATTAATGAAAAACATATTGTAGATATACTTAATCCATATTACACACCACCTATTTCAATTGAAACAGAGATTAAAAATCAAAAACAAAAAATAATAGAGTTAAAGAAGAAAATAGAAGAATGTGAAAAATACATAAAATCATTGTTAACTTATCAAAAAAATATGATTGAGCTAGAATTAAATATTATTGAACAAAATACAATATATAAGAATGTTGATCCTGAAAATCTACCGTGAACAAAAAGTGAACAAAACTCAATAATACTAACTTTTAATATGCTTGTAAATACATAAAAATCAATAACTTAATTTTTTAAAAAGACAAAAAGAGTTTCCCTCTTTCTCCGCCAGTAGAAATACAAATGGTTACAAAACCCACTAAATTCAACGATTTAGTGGGTTTTTTCGTTTCTAGGATTATCAAATTATTCATTTAATCTCAAAGTTTTGGTGTCTTTCGAGGTGTCACTAAATTATAAAAATTTAAGTGACACCTCTTACAGAAAACCACCAGTACAATAAGGTGTTCAACAACATATTCAAAATATGTACATCTTGTTTGTAATTATTAGAAATTTTAAATTTAATAATAACTAAAAGGTTACCACTTATGAACACTACTGTATCAATTCTCTTTTATATCAAGAGATCAAAAGTCAACAATGAAGGCATCTGCCCTATTTATGCAAGAGTAACAATCCAAGCCAAACGATTTGAGTTTAGTGCAAGCAAGTACGTAAATCCTGAAAGATGGTCATCGGAAGGTGCTAAAGTCAAGGGTACAAATGAAGAAGCTAGAACAATAAATAGCCATCTGGATTATTTGAAAAATCAAGTTTTAGAAGCCGAAAAAAGATTATTCAAAAAAGACATAAAAGTTTCTTCTGAAAATTTGAAGAATGAATTGTTTGGTGCTACTGAAACTAAACGAATGCTAATTCCAATCTTCCAAGATCACAACAACAAAATTAAAGAACTGGTTGGCAAAGAATATGCACCAGGAACATTAGAACGATACAAAACATCGTTAAGCCATACTATAGAATTTCTACAATGGAAATACAAAGTTTCCGATATCGAGATACACAAAATAGATCACGCTTTTGTAACTGATTATGAATTTTGGTTAAGAAGTGTTAGAAATTGCGCCAACAACACAGCGGTGAAATACATCAAGAATTTCAGCAAAATAATCAAGCTTTGTCTGGCCAATGACTGGCTCGACAAAAATCCATTTGCGAATTATAAATCGAAAGTTAAAGAAGTTGAGAGAGTTTATTTATCTGAAGAAGAAATACAAAACATCATCAATAAAGATTTTAAAACCGAAAGGCTATCGCTAGTGCGCGATATCTTCCTTTTTAGCTGCTTTACTGGATTGGCTTATATAGATGTCAAAAACTTAACAAAATCGCATATAAGCATCGGAATTGATGGCGAGAAGTGGATATTTACCCACAGACAGAAAACGGAAACCGCCTCTAAAATCCCAATTCTTCCAGTAACGCAAATGATTATCGATAAGTATTTGGATCACCCGAAAAGCAATAACGAAGACAGACTTTTGCCAATATTGACAAATCAAAAAATGAATGCCTATTTAAAAGAAATTGCTGGCGTTTGCGAGATTGAAAAAGAATTAACCTTCCATATTGCCCGACACACTTTTGCAACGACTGTTACGCTTACAAATGGCGTTCCGATTGAAAGCGTAAGTAAAATGCTTGGTCATAAAAACATCCAAACAACGCAACATTACGCCAAAATTTTAGATAAAAAAGTTAGCGAGGATATGAAAATATTGAGAGATAAGTTTGCAATTACATTACCATTAACAACAAAAAAAGTGGATTAATGCAAATGTTTAAAAAAAAATCTTATTTTTACCGTCTTGAAACTTACAAACGCCATATTATCAATCATTTTACTAATACTTTCGTGTATGCCTTGCGCAGATATGGAGCAGGATGTGTCGTATAATAAATTGATAATCAGCAATCAATCAACCCAACATCAAGACAAAGATGCTTGTTCGCCTTTGTGTATATGCAACTGCTGCGGTTGTCAAGGTTTCGCTTACAATACTGTTTATGCTTATAATTTATTTTCTGTCAAAATTCTAATTGACAAAAAAACAGCAGAATACAAATCAATTCTTACTTCCAATTTCTACGGAAGCATTTGGCAACCGCCACAAATTAATGCTTAATTTTTTTTTGATTAATGTTTAAAATAAATAGCGATTAATGACTTGTGCATTAATCAAACTATTAATTTTCATTAATCACTTTACAGTATTTGAAATATTCAAGTGCTGTGATTTATAAATCAATATTAAACATTAATCATTTTCAATAGTGTTAGACAAAATCATTCATTTTAGTATAAATAATAAATTCATCATTGGTTTGATGACTTTATTTCTCATCATTTGGGGAGTTTGGAGTGCATCCAAATTACCTATTGATGCCGTACCAGATATTACAAATAATCAGGTACAAATTATTACTCTTTGCCCAACCTTGGCAGGGCAAGAAGTAGAACAATTAGTAACTTTTCCAATAGAACAAAGCATTGCAAATCTTCCCGATTTAGAAGAAACCCGTAGTATTTCTCGATTTGGTTTATCTGTAATTACAGTCGTTTTTGATGATGATGTAAATATTTATTTTGCACGTCAATTAATTAGTGAACGACTAAAAGAAGCCATTAGTCAGATTCCTCAAGGCATAGGTACTCCAGAGTTAGGACCAGTAAGTACAGGACTTGGTGAAGTGTATCAATATATTTTGCATCCAAAAAAAGGAAGTGAAAATAAATATTCCGCAATGGACTTGCGTTCTATGCAAGACTGGATAGTAACAAGACAGCTTAACGGAACTCCTGGAATTGCTGAAATAAATAGTTTTGGAGGGAAATTAAAACAATATGAAGTGGGCGTTAACCCAAATCGTTTAAAAGCGATGGGAGTAACTATTCCTGACATTTTCAATGCTTTAGAAAAAAACAATCAAAACACAGGTGGTGCATACATTGACAAAAAACCAAGTGCCTACTTTATTCGCGGAGTTGGTCTAGTTACTTCTTTAGAAGACGTAAGAAATATTGTTGTAAAGAGCAACCCAAACAGCGTTCCAATTTTTATAAAAGATGTTGCCGACGTGAAGTTTGGTAGCGCAGTACGTTATGGCGCAATGACTTATAACGGAAAAGTAGATGCAGTTGGTGGTATTGTGATGATGCTAAAAGGTGCAAACAGTAATGAAGTCGTACAAAGGGTAAAAGACAAAATGCTTATCATACAAAAATCATTACCTGATGATGTAATCGTTGAGCCATTTATAGACAGAAGTACATTTGTAAACCGTGCCATTTCAACCGTTGAAAAAAACCTGATTGAAGGTGCATTAATTGTAATTTTTGTATTGGTGTTATTTCTCGGAAACTTACGTGCGGGACTTATTGTAGCTTCTGCAATACCACTTTCAATGCTTTTTGCATTGGGATTGATGAAAATTTTTGGAGTAAGTGCAAATCTAATGAGTTTGGGCGCAATAGATTTCGGTTTAATTGTAGATGGTGCCGTTATTATCGTGGAAGCTTCCTTATATTTTCTAGAACACAATAAGAGCAAAGTAAAACTCACGCAACCTCAAATGGATATTGCTGTAGAAAATAGTGCTAAAAAAATGATGAGTAGTGCTGCATTTGGGCAAATCATTATTATGATAGTCTATTTTCCTATCTTATCTTTAGTGGGAATTGAAGGAAAAATGTTTGGACCAATGGCAAAAACGGTTTCGTTTGCAATTATTGGCGCAATGATACTTTCGTTAACCTATATTCCAATGATGAGTGCCTTGTTTTTACCAAAACAAATCAGTCACAAGAGAACATTTTCGGATAAGATGATGGATTTCTTATATAAAAAATACGAACCTCTTTTAGTAAAAGTTATTGAAATAAAATACAAAGTCGTTGGTCTTACTGTCGCATTACTATTAGTTACCTTTTTTATTTTTAGCAAAATGGGTGGCGAGTTTATTCCAAATTTAGCCGAAGGAGATTATGCATTTGAATTTAAAATGCCACTAGAAACTTCTTTATCCCAAAGTATAGAAACTTCTATGCAAGGAGCAAGAATTGCAAAACAATTTGATGAAGTAAAAATTGTGGTAGGTAAAACTGGTGCTGGAGAAGTACCTACTGACCCAATGCCACCGGGAGCAACTGATTTAATGATTATTCTCAAACCGCAAAGCGAATGGAAATCCGGTAGATCTTATGAAGAATTGGGCGATGCCATTGAAGAAAAATTAAGCGTGATACCCGGTGTTTTTATCGAAAAAAGTCAACCCATTCAAATGCGCTTCAATGAATTAATGACAGGTATTAAACAAGATGTTGCCATAAAAATATTTGGCGAAAACTTGGATAGTCTTTCTGTATATGCCAAAAAAGTCGAAAGTGTAATTGTAAAAGTAAAAGGTGTTTCATCACCTCAAGTAGAGCAAGTCGATGGATTGCCACAAATCAATATCGAATATGACCGTTTGCGAATTGCGAATTATGGTCTAAATGTAGAAGACATAAACAGTATCGTGAGTACTGCTTTTGCCGGAAAAGCAGCAGGTGTAGTTTACGAAAACGAACGGAAATTTGATTTAGTGGTACGATTAGACAGTACGTCAAGAAGAAGTATTGATGATGTAAATGATTTATTAATACCAACACCTAGTGGCAATCAAATACCATTATCACAAGTAGCAAAAGTAGATTTTAAACTAGGACCAGCACAAATAAGCCGTGAAGCAGGAAAACGTAGAATTGTAATTGGTTTTAATATACAAGATAGAGACGTTCAAAGTGTAGTAAAAGAAATTCAAGATAAGTTAGCTACAAAAGTAAAATTGCCATCCGGTTATTATTTTACCTATGGGGGAACTTTCGAGAACTTACAAAAAGCATCCAATCGTTTGATGATTGCTGTTCCTATTTCTTTACTGCTGATTTTTATGCTTCTGTATTTTACATTCAATTCAATGAAA
Organism: Flavobacterium sp. RSP49; assembly: GCF_003968735.1. Lineage (NCBI taxonomy): Bacteria > Pseudomonadati > Bacteroidota > Flavobacteriia > Flavobacteriales > Flavobacteriaceae > Flavobacterium > Flavobacterium sp. RSP49. The sequence continues at coordinate 7,469 of NZ_RYDN01000047.1, forward strand.
CAAGCCAGTTTAATATTTTCAGCAATCCCTATGAGTGCCATTGGTGGCGTATTTGCATTACTCATTCGTGGAATGCCTTTTAGTATTTCGGCAGGAATTGGATTTATTGCATTGTTTGGTGTTGCAGTATTAAATGGAATAGTATTAGTCGGCACATTCAACCAACTCGAAAAAGAAGGTTGGGATGATGTTATAAAACGAGTTATTGAAGGAACAAAAATAAGACTCCGACCAGTTTTAATGACGGCTACCGTAGCATCGTTAGGATTTTTACCGATGGCAATGTCACACAGTGCGGGTGCCGAAGTCCAAAAACCATTGGCAACTGTTGTTATTGGTGGATTACTCTCCGCTACATTTTTAACCTTATTTGTTTTGCCTTTGCTGTATATAATATTCAACACAAAAATTAAATTAAGAAGAAAACCAGCAATGAAATCAATCACAACTATTTTAGTTATTGGATTATTATTTTCATTCAATAACGGTCAGGCACAATCCCGAAAATCTATTGATGAAGTACTGAATTTGGGCTTAAAAGACAATTTGCAATACAACATCAATCAATCTCAAATCACCAAAAACCAGTTTTTGATAAAAGGAAACAAGGAATTTCCCAAAACGGGAATATTTGTAGAAAATGAAGATTTGCGACCTACTGATAAAACGGGGGTATTGAAAATTGGTCTACAGCAAAGTTTCTATATGCCGCAAGTAAACCAAGCCAAGAAAAATTACTATCGGGAACAAACAAAATACTTCGAATACAACAAGGAAGTAATCAATACAGAGCTGAAAAAAAATATCCGTTCGGTATATTATCAATTGTGGTATTTACAGGACAAGAAGGCTTTGTATCAACGATTAGATAGCATTTACATTGGATTGTTAAAAACTACAATTCTAAAAGTAAAAACAGGAGAAAGTGCCGGTATCGAAAAAATTTCGGCTAATGTGAAACTGAAAGAAATTGAAACTAACATCATACAACTTCAAAAAGAAATGCTGGTGCAACAACAAGCATTAATGCAATTATTGAATAGTTCAGAAGTAATTTTACCTCTTTCAAAATCGTTAGAAAAGTTAGAATATGGGTTTCAAAATGAAACTGAAAACCATCCAAATCTTCTTTTATTGCAGCAAAATGTACAAATTGCCAATAGTGAAATCGCAATCCAAAAAAGCAATCGCCTCCCCGAATTTACAGGTCGGGTTTTTTCTCAAAAACTATATGGGCTTGAAGATCCTTATAGCGGTTTTTCAATAGCTACTTCATTTCCTATTTTCGGAACAGGTGCCAACAGCAATAAAATAAAAGCTGCCAAAACTGAAAAAGAAATGCAGGAACAACAATTGCAATACCAGACACAAATACTGAAATTTTCTTTGTCACAAAGGCAAACTGAAGTAGAAAAAAGCGTGTCGGGTTTACAATTTTATGAAACTTCGGGTTTGCAACAGGCGGACGAAATCATAAAAGCCGCTAATCAATCCTATCGTGCCGGAGAAATTAGTTACGCCGATTTTTCATTGTATTTGAGCCAAGCCATCGAAATACGGAAAAATTATTTAGACAATCTAAATGCGTATAACCAAGCCATTATCGAATACAATTATTTCACAAACAAATAAAAGCTAATAAAATGAAATCTTTAAAAACAAAATATATAAAGTCCCTTTTACTAATAACTTCTTGCCTCATACTAATTTCTTGCGGCAGTAAAGAAAATAAATTCCAAGAAGAGGAACATAAAGTAACAACCGAAGAAGCCGAGTCAACAATAGCTTCACTCACAGCCGAGCAAATCAAAACGGTAGATATTCAATACGGTACTATTGAACAAAAGCAATTAACGGCTACTCTCAAAGCCAATGGAGCACTACGAGTGCCTAATAATAACAAAGCGAATGTAACATCACTTTATGGTGGCGTAGTTAAAAGTATTAATGTACAATTAGGAGATTTTGTAAAAAAAGGACAAGTAATTGCCACAATCGCTAACCCGCAATTCATACAATTACAGGAAGAATATTTGAGTACATCCAGTAAAATCACCTTTGCGGAACAAGAAGTGGCAAGACAAAAAGAACTTAACGAAGGAAACGCTGGAGCTTTAAAAAATTACCAAAGCGCCAATGCGGAACTAAAAGCAATAAGAACTCGTAAAGCTTCTTTGCAACAACAAATCCAGCTGATGGGCATCAATCCAAATAGTTTAAACAATACCAATTTACGTTCTGCTTTGTCCGTAACAAGTCCTATAAACGGCACCATCAGCAATGTCTTTTCTAAAATTGGAAGTTATGTGGATGTCTCCTCTCCAGTTGCTGAAATCGTGGATAACTCACAATTACATTTGGATTTGAATGTGTTTGAAAAGGATTTACCAATGCTAAAAGTGGGACAAATTATTCATTTTAGAATAACTAATAATTCAGGCGAAGATTATAATGCAAAAGTATATTCAATAGGTGCTTCTTTTGAAAACGATAGTAAAAGCATACCCGTTCACGCCACTGTTCAAGGCAATAAATCAGGACTAATTGACGGAATGAATATCACCGCAATTGTCAGTTTAAATGATGTGACTACTAACGCTGTTCCAAATGATGCTATAGTGAGCGCAGACGGCAAAGACTATATTTTTGTGGTCACCAATAAAAAAGCCGAAGAAGAAAAACCAGAAGAAGGAGAAGTAGCCAAAGAAACCGAAACAAAAGATAAAGAACAAGAGCCAAAAAACACTAATTTCGAAAAAATAGAAGTAGTAAAAGGAGTTTCTAATATGGGTTATACCGCAATCACGTTAGTAAAGGATATTCCATCAAATGCAAAAATCGTAACAAAAGGCGCATTCTTTGTAAATGCAAAATTGACAAACAAAGGGGAAGAATAATATCAATACCCTTCATACTATCTATTATGAAAATAAAATCTAACATAGACAAATTTGGAACAATTGGGCTTTTTATCACCACCCTATTTTCCCCTTGTTGTTTTCCATTATTTGCTTTCGGAACATCTGCACTTGGATTAGGAAGTTTTGAATTGTTTGGCGGATGGACAATGCGGATATTATTAATAATGGTAATGATTTCTATTATTGGTTTAATTATTTCATATTACAAACATCGCAGTTTGCTTCCTTTGTTAATTGCTATACCAAGCGCAATTGTAATAAATTATGCCTTTTTTACCAATAGCAATACTTCACTTATTTATCTGGGAATGTTTGGAATTTTAATAGCTACAGGGGTAAATTATTACCGAAACAAATTACAAGGAAATTGCGAGAGTTGTACAACCTATGAAGGGAAAACAGTTGAATTAAAATCAACTTTAACTTGCCCCAACTGTGGTTACAGGAAAGAAGAAATAATGCCAACCGATGCTTGTCAATTCTTTTACGAATGTGAAAAGTGCAAAACAATACTCAAACCATTAGAGGGAGATTGTTGTGTTTATTGCAGCTACGGTTCGGTAAAATGTCCACCAATACAAACAGGAGATAATTGTTGTTAATTAATATCAAAACAAAATGAAACACCAACACAAATACGATGAAAGTGGCAAACAGCTTTGCTGCACATTAGAGGAAAAAATAAATCGTAAAACCGACAAACAAACCGGATGTTGTTCCACTCACAATGAACCAGAAAATCATTCAGACGATGATGGTCACGAGCACGACCATTTAGATAAAGACCAAACCACGCTTCGAATGTTTCTACCAGCAATCATAAGTTTTACACTATTACTTGTTGCCATTGGTTTTGACAACTATTTTCCACAAACTTGGTTTACAGCTTGGGTACGTATTGCTTGGTATGCGGTTGCCTACTTACCTGTTGGTATTCCTGTGCTAAAAGAGGCTTTTGAAAGCATCCGAAAAGGTGAAATATTTTCAGAATTTCTATTAATGGGTATCGCAACTATTGGAGCATTTGCCATTGGTGAATATCCAGAAGGTGTTGCCGTGATGCTGTTTTATGCAGTTGGCGAAGTATTTCAAACATTGGCAGTTCAAAGGGCAAAAAAGAACATCAAATTATTATTGGATCAAAGACCGGATGAAGCAACAGTAATGAATGGAGAAAAGGCGACTGTAAAAAAAGCTTCCGAAATATCCATTGGAGAAATCATTCAATTAAAACCTGGAGAAAAACTGGCACTGGACGGAAAGTTAATTTCTGACACCGCTTCGTTCAACACGTCAGCTCTAACAGGAGAAAGCAAGCCCGACACCAAACAAAAAGACGAAACCGTTCTTGCCGGAATGATAAATCTTAATACTGTTGTTTTGGTCGAAGTAACAACGGCTTATTCAGATAGTAAGCTCTCAAAAATCTTGGAAATGGTGCAGGAAGCAACCGCCAAAAAAGCACCAACCGAATTATTCATTCGGAAATTTGCCAAAATATACACACCAATAGTGGTGTTTTTAGCCATTGCAATTTGCGTGTTGCCAATGCTTTTTCTCGATAATTATGTATTCAGAGATTGGTTATACAGAGCCTTAATCTTTTTGGTTATTTCCTGTCCTTGTGCATTGGTAATCTCCATTCCGTTAGGATATTTTGGTGGAATTGGTGCAGCAAGTAAAAATGGAATTCTAGTCAAAGGATCTAATTTTCTGGATATAATGGCAACCATTCAAGTGGTCGTTATGGATAAAACAGGAACACTGACCAAAGGTGTTTTCAAAGTTCAAAAAGTCATATCAGTGGATATTTCCGAAGCTGATTTAGTAAAATTTACGGCTGCATTAGAAACCAAATCAACTCATCCCGTTGGAACAGCTATTATTGAATATGCAAAAGGAACAGAGAAAAATGCAACCGTTACCGATGTCGAAGAAATTGCAGGACACGGATTAAAAGGCAAAGTAGATGGAAACGAAATCTTGGCAGGAAATGTAAAACTGATGAAGAAATTCAATATCAGTTATGATGCCGAAATCGACAATACACCTTTCACGATTATCGTTATTGCCATCAATCAAAAATATTCTGGCTATTTTCTAATTGCAGACGAAATAAAAGAAGATGCCAAACAAGCTATCGAAAGTTTACATAGAATAAATGTAAAAACAGTGATGCTTTCGGGGGACAAACAAGCCGTTGTTGATGCTGTTGCCAAAGAACTAAACATTGACCAGGCTTTTGGGGATTTATTACCCGAACATAAAGTTCAGAAAGTAGAAGCACTCAAAAAGGAACATTTACACATTGCTTTTGTTGGTGACGGAGTAAATGATGCACCGGTAGTTGCGCTTGCTGATGCAGGAATTGCAATGGGAGGTTTAGGAAGCGATGCAACAATAGAAACGGCCGACATAGTAATTCAAAATGACCAACCTTATAAAATATACACAGCTATAAATATTGGTAAAAAAACCAAACAAATTGTCTATCAAAACATTGGTTTGGCATTTGCAGTAAAAGCTATTGTTTTGGTGCTCGGTGCTGGAGGATTAGCTACAATGTGGGAAGCAGTTTTTGCCGATGTTGGTGTGGCATTGTTGGCAATCTTAAATGCCGTTAGGATTCAGAGAATGAAGTTTTAGGTCTAAAATATTTTAGTTTGATATAGCTTTTTCAATCCATTATATAGAGAAATAGTAATTGCATTTGGTAATTTAAATTGCGAAACTCAAAGTTAATAAAGCATTATTTATTTAGTGCTTTATTAAATTATTACTTTCAATTAACTTATTTACAGAAAATTTGAACTCAAAAATAAATCTATTACTATTTAATCTTAATGAACAACTAAAATCCGTTGATTTAGAAATAGACGACGCTATAAAACGCTGTGAAAAAGCCATCGAAATTACTATTAAATCAGTTGAAAATTTAATCGTAATTTTTTAACTGAAACCTAAAGTTCTACACTTCTAATAATATATGAAGCCAAAATACATTCTAGAAACCTACGATAGAATTCTAAAAGAAATCAAAAATCCAAAAATAGTTTTTGATAATGATTTTGTGGCTTTTCTTGAAAATTGTTCCGATGAGAGCTTTTTGATTTATAAGGTTAATTTTTTGAAACAAAACGGCGAAACAAAATATATTACAAAAAAACCAATCCATAATTTGCATCCAAAGGTTGCGGAAATTGATTGTATTGAGTGCAATTCAGTTTTAGAGTTTGAAAAATACATTCCCGAAATAGTAGATAAATTAGAACTAAATCAACACAATATCCTATTACGCTGGTACTCAAAAAACGATAGTATTTCATTGTACATTTTACAAGATTTTGATATTACTAAACTTTCGAATGAACATCGCTTTTTTCTATATTGTTACCATTCATTGAAAAATGAAAATGATAAAATCAAAAAAATAAATAAGGAAACTATCTTTAATTTCAAATCAAAAGAACGAGTTGAACAATACATCCATAAAAAACAATACGCACTCGAAAATTTAGCAAACCGTTTAATAAAGGACATTAACCCTATAAACTCATCAGATATTTACAGATTTTCAGCAAACTATGACAAAATAGATTGTTTGAAGATAACCTATATTTATTTAGAAAAATTGTTGCGTTTTATTGAAAAGGAATTCAAAAATTACCTTAACGTAAACATCCAAATTCCGTACCGTTCCATATTGGTCAAAGAATTTGAAATTACACACAAACTTAAAGAACTCAAATCGGGGTTGTTGGGAAGTAATATTAGTGATCAATTATTGAAATTGGTTTACGAGCCACTTTTGAAAATTGCCACAATCAACATTCAAGAAAAATTAACCTATTATGATTTCAATTATTGCTCCGATTTCATTTCAGTATTACACCATCAAATTGATTTTGAAAATAGTACAGAAGAAACTATAAGTGAATGTTTATTTGAGTTAAATTTCAACTCATTACAGTTTTTTAAATATTTGACTTATAATATTTTACAAGAATTAGAAGTACAAGAAAACAACATTCAAAAAATTGATGTACTTTATCGTTTAATGAAAAATTATAATCAAAAACAAAGTAGGAATTTCTTAAAATACAAAGCAAATTTACCGCCACTAAAAGAGCAAATTATAAATTGGATTGAAGAAGAAATCGAATATTTAACCAAGAAAATCAAACTCGAAGCCAATCAATTAACAAATATCTCTAACAACGAAGAAAAGATAAAATTCTTGACGGGTTTGTCAGTGGCACAATTAAGCTATTTCTTCGGATTATTGATGGAAGCAGGAATTATAAAGCATAAAAATCAAACCGATGTTTTTAGATTTATTTCAGAAAATTTTAAAACAAGTATGACTGATAAAATCTCTGTTGATAGTATAAAAGTCAAATATTACAATGTTGAAAGCAATACTAAAACTTCGGTTAGAGAAAAAATATTAGAGCTAATTGGGCTCACGAAGTTCTAAAACTTCTCGCATCATTCGCCAACCAAAACCATCCATTACAAGCAGTATTTCGTCTTCTATTTGGAGTAACGAAGTAATGTTTGGAATTTTGTGCAATTCCATAAATCGTTTGAGTTCGGGACTAATTACAAATTCATTTTTCATATCAATATCATTTTATGATATACGAAAAAATCCCATTTTGGTTTTGGTACAAACAACAGCGTGGGACATCGATCACCAGCATCAGAGGTACGACCAAGCACCTACAGCCACGATAAACCGAGCCCACGCATAGCGAAGGCGAACAGTTTATTCGTAGGCTGATATAAGAAGTTTGGTCGTTTTCTGATGCCCTAAATAACTTTCGCAATATATTTTATAGAGATTAAACTCTATTTGAAGTCGTTTAAACTTTTTTGATTGAAGCGAAAAATTAGAGTTTTTGTTCTAGATTTTAGCTTTTTTTTATTTCATAGCAGCGCTATGGAATAAAAAAAAGATGAAATATGGGATAAAAAGACAATTTTACAGCCAATGGAAAAAAGCTTAAACGACTTCATCGTATTCTTAATGCAAATTTAGTCATAATTGCATCAAATTAGCAACCTAAAACTTGTCTTGTCCTGAATAACCGATACAGATTATTAGATAAAAATATTTAATTAAACACTTGCAAAAACGTTTTTGCAA
>NZ_RYDN01000048.1:0-15343 GCF_003968735.1 Flavobacterium sp. RSP49
TTTTATAATATAGTCCAAATATAATATAAAAAAAACCAATTATCAAAATTGGCCTATATTATATTTTCGTTTGGTATTACTTTGTATTTCTCTAAAATGGATATATTCTTCACTACTAATGCAGCCGAATTTAATATCAAATAATCTGATTCATTTATATTTTTTTCATCACTAATTTGAAGGGAACTTAAATAGTCAAAGAAACCCTCAAAAATTTTTACAACTGTACATCCATTATCAATTAATGTGATATCCTTTTTACCCAAACATATTTTAGCATATTTTGACCGGAGCTCCCAGCCATCACTTTTATTCTTGAAACCTATTGCGAAGTATTTTTTTTGGTCGATTTCATAATGAACCTCTTCTATTTGCATTAAAGCATACGAATTTATTATTCCCCTACTTACTAAATACTGTTTTAAGGCGCTATGTTCAATTCTTTTTACGATTAATACATTATTACAATTTCCCTCCTTTTTTCTTTCATAAGCAAGTGCTGTTTGCTTTTGAAAAGAAAAAGTATCACTGCTTTGTAAATACTTTAAAGCTTCGCTTACCGTACATTTTTTTAGTTTAACTATAAGATCTACCACATTGCCACCTATTTGCTCGCCATGGTCAAACCATCGATTTAATTTCAAATTAAGCTTAAATGAAGCTGAATTTTCAGATCGAAAAGGAGACAAATACCAACTTTCTTTTCCATTAGTACTTATGTGTTCATATCCTAGATTTTGTAATATTTCTACTATTGAAATATCTCGTGCTTGTGCTATATTCATTGTGTTTTTTTTAGGGTAGAAAAAAATGTTGAAAAGTGATGAATTGATGACAAAACTACTTTAAGCCAATACTGCAAAGGAATTAGACCGTCATCAATTTGTCATCACGTCATCATTTTCGGGTTCTTTTTTTTTCTTGTCATCATTTTTTGTCATCACTTTTTATTTTGATGACAAAATGATGACAAGCTTAAGCCTTATAATTAGCGGGCTGAAAGCCTATTCTCATCAATTCATCACTTTATCGGCTAAAAATTTTCTAGAAACCGAATAATACCTCCCTTTGGATTGATTTTGATAAAAATCTAAATCCATTGTTATTGTAATTTTTTGGTATTGATTTGAGTTTTTTGCAGGCTCCAGTTCCCATATTTCACGAACGATTTTTTTTATTTCAACAGCATCATATTTCAACCTGAATTTGTTTAGGATATTTAGTAAATCTGAAAAACAAAATTCCAGAGCTTCAATATCTAAACTCTCCATTGTATTCATTAGCACGTTAGCTAGTTCAGCTTCCACTTTACTACTATTGAATCTAACCAATCTTTGTAAAGCTTTGGTTTTTATCTGTTGCGGAGTAAACCACATTCGAGATTGATTTTCAGTAGAGAGTTCTCTATTGGTCAGGAAATTTAAAAATGCAGGAATTTCAGATATCAATTTTTCTAAAAAGTGAACGTCTTCCTTCTCAAACTTTTCAATTTTCAACACCCAAAACCGAATTTCATCTGCATCAATTTTTATAAATGAGGTTTCATTATTAGAGCATAAAATAAATTTTCCAAAAAATTGTGACTCTTTTTTATCTTTACCTTTCGATTCGGTTTTATGAGAATTAGTAGTTGATAAGTATTTGATTCTCTCGGTTAATTCATCTGTCTTAAATAAAACTTCATCCACGGCAATAATTAGTTTTGAAGTCCAATCTGCATTAAATTGAGAGGTAAAGTCACTATTAGTTAGAAAAGTCATATTGAACTCAAAAATGACTTTCAGCCACTTTAAGAATGTTGACTTACCCGTAGCTCTTTCTTTACTCACCAAACAAAGAATTGGGAGTATTTGAGTAGGTTTTAAATACAGGATTTGCAGATAATCAATTCCCATTTCTTTTTGATCTCCAAAAATGTGGTTTAAAAAAATCATCGTATTAGAAATATCTCCTTTTCCAGGAGATTTACTAATTTGATGATACGTGTTGTAATAGTCCTGAACTCTTTTTTTAAAGTGTTCAGGACGGTTTTCTGGAATGCATATAAAACCATCAAAGCGTTCTATCTCTGAAAGTGTATTTTTTCCATGATCTTGGCGTATTAGTTCGGAACTCCAAACCACTAGTATTTCGATAAAATCACCATTTAATGACGGGTATAATGATTTCTTGAAGTAGGTAGTTCCTACTCTTAAATATAAATTTTTCATATACAATTAGAATTAATTGTATCTTTGAGAGATACAAAGGAGTTACAAATAAAATAGAGCACAATATTTATAGTCGTTAGCTATGATTATTGTGTTTATTTTTTCCAATGGTTTTCATTTGATTGTTGTTCGCTCACTGAAGGACTTTCATTGCGAAGTAAGAAAGCTTCGAGATCAACTCGTTTAAAATAGATAAGTTTGCCAAGTGGCTTAAAGAAAGTAATTCTTTTATCTGATGTCAATTTGTATAAATATGACGGTTTCATATTTAAGAACACTGCAGCTTCTTCAACAGATAAAATAGGCTTAACTGCCAGACTTAATTTTTGAATGCTATTTTCTATACTAAATAGCTTTTCTTCGATTTGTAAATTGCTCATAGTTTCTTTTTTGAGATTTAAGATTCTCTTCGTGAGAACCATGAAGCAAAGGAATAGAAAGGATAAAAATAAAAAAAGACAGTTAATCTGTTTTAACTGTCCTTACTTTCAAAAAAAACTCTCTCATTTTTTTTTCATCCAGTCCCCAATTAACTTAGAATAAACCTCTTTCTCCTTTTTAGGATGTCCGATCTCGTTAAATTCAAAATATTTGTTTATCATGGTTACACTTTCGTTTCTATCTTTAGTCAATACCTGATTATGAAATAAATCATTAATATAATCAAAAAGCATCTGTCTGTTTTTATGACCACTATCCGCAACTGGTTTCCAAATTATTTTATCAATAGGTTCTTCTAGCAATATGAAAGTTTTAAAAACTGATAATTCACAATCAAACAATTTGTTTTCCAAAGCTTCCAAATACTTTTGTTTAATTTCTTCATTAGTAAAAGTAAAAGAGGTATTCATTTTCTTTACATCTTCTAACAAAATATTATTTTGCTCATTGATGACATTTGAGCCTAATTGAATATCGTTAATTTCATTAGAACAATTATTAAGATATTTTTTTGAAGGAGTTCTTATTTTATTTTCAATAAAAAAACATATCCCGGCCAACCCAACAGTACCTACAATGAAAGTACTCCATATGTCAAACAAAGATTTAGGTTTAATAAGTGGTTGGTAACTGAACCAAATTAAAAAAGAAGCAAGCAAAAATAAAATTAAATATATTTTTAACTTTTCAGGATTTATTTTTTCATTCCATTCTATTTTTTCTTCAAAATAATAAATAGACAAAATAGGAGTGATAATAAAAAACAATCTCCCTACTATAAAAAGGTAAAATAGAAAAAGTATCACCCAGTAGCCAGTAATAATTTCAACAGTTTCCATAATTTTAATTTTAGCTTTATCAAAAATAGGAAAAAATAAGCAGAGAATGATTTACTTCATTTGACTGTAATGTTCGTCAAATGTTCGTCACAAGGCATAAAAAAAGCCCTTACATTTCTGTAAAGGCTTGATTTTCAAAGTGAAGGCAGAAAGATTCGAACTTTCGACCGCCTGCTTAGAAGGCAGGTGCTCTATCCAGCTGAGCTATGCCTCCATTGCTCATGTAAAAAACTAGTCGGGGTGGCAGGATTCGAACCTGCGGCCTCCTGCTCCCAAAGCAGGCGCGATAACCGAGCTACGCTACACCCCGAAAAAAATATAAAGCGGAGGGACAGGGACTCGAACCCTGGCACCGATTGCTCGATGACAGTTTAGCAAACTGCTCCATTACCACTCTGGCACCCCTCCAAGCTCAAAGAAACGTGTCCTGTTTTGCGGTTGCAAATTTAACACATCTTTACGTTCCTCACAACTATTTAGACCTTTTTTTTAAATATTTTTTGTCCTAATTCTAAAAAGACTTCACAATCAAACATATAGAATATAAATAAATTTTTAAAAGAGATTATCCCAACATCAAAATACGAAATTGTTTAAAAAAGATTAAATTTGCTACATAAACCAACATTATATAAATCATGAACAAAAGAGTTGTTATCGTTTCTGCCGTTAGAACACCTATCGGTAGTTTTATGGGAGGATTATCTACAGTTACCGCTCCTAGATTAGGTGCTGTGGCTATAAAAGGAGCTTTGGACAAAATAAAATTGGATCCAAATTTAATTGATGAAGTATTTATGGGTAATGTAGTTCAAGCTGGTGTAGGACAAGCTCCTGCTCGCCAAGCTGCACTATATGCTGGTTTACCTAATTCTGTTGCTTGTACTACAGTCAACAAAGTATGTGCCTCTGGAATGAAAGCTGTAATGCTAGGTACTCAAGCCATTTTATGTGGTGATGCTGAAATTGTTGTTGCGGGCGGAATGGAAAACATGAGTTTAATTCCTCACTATATGAATTTGAGAACAGGAACTAAATTTGGTCCAACAACATTTATTGATGGTTTACAAAAAGATGGACTTGTTGATGCTTACGACAACAACGCAATGGGCGTTTGTGCGGACTTATGTGCCGCTGAATATAATTTTACCCGAGAAGACCAAGACAACGCCGCAATTCAATCCTACGAGCGAAGTGCAAAAGCTTGGGAGACCGGAAAATTTGATAATGAAATTGTCTCTGTAGCCGTTCCTCAAAGAAAAGGAGATCCTATTATAATTTCTAAAGACGAAGAGTTTTCTAATGTAAAATTAGACAAAATACCTTCATTAAATCCTGTTTTCACAAAAGACGGTACAGTTACCGCAGCAAACGCTTCTACAATAAACGATGGAGCAGCAGCTGTGATATTAATGAGCGAAGAAAAAGCAATCTCTTTAGGATTGAAACCTCTGGCGTATATAAAAGGGTATGCAGATGCCGCACAAGAACCAAAATGGTTTACAACAAGTCCATCAAAAGCAATTCCTAAAGCATTAGAAAAAGCAGGAATAGCCATTACTGATGTTGATTATTTTGAATTCAATGAAGCTTTTGCTGTAGTTGGCCTAGCCAATGCCAAAATTTTAGGACTAGAGAGCAGCACGATTAATGTGAATGGTGGTGCTGTATCATTAGGACATCCTTTAGGTTGCTCCGGAGTAAGAATTATTGTTACTTTGATCAACGTATTAGAACAAAATAATGGTAAAATTGGAGCTGCTGCAATCTGTAATGGTGGTGGTGGTGCTTCAGCAATTGTTATTGAAAGAGCTTAAAATAATTATAAATTAGGAGTCGTATATTAAAAACATATAACTCCTAATTCTAAACTCATAAATTACCCTAAATGTTCGGAATTTGTAATCTAGCAATGATACCACTTCGGTTTGAACCCAGTGATAAAAGCGAAATTGTTTCTCAAATTTTATTTGGAGAACATTTTGAAATTTTAGAGCAAATGAAACAATGGTCTCGCATCAAAGTACAGTACGACGAGTATGAAGGCTGGATCGATTCTAAACAATTACAGTTGATTTCAGAATCAAATTTTAATCAATTGTCCGCAGAAACGATCATATTGAATTCCGATTTAATTGAATATATCACTACTCCAGATAATCAATTAATTCCTATTCCGCTCGGATCCTCGGTTTCATTTATAAATAACAGTGAGATAAACATTTCGAATTTTGAGTTTGATGGAACAAAAACAAGTGGCAAAAAAACAAAAGAGCATTTAATAAAAACTGCCTTTATGTATTTAAACGCTCCTTATCTTTGGGGAGGGAAAACTCCTTTTGGAATTGATTGTTCAGGATTTACTCAAATGGTGTATAAACTGAACGGATATAAATTGCTTCGTGATGCCTCTCAACAATCAAAACAAGGGGAAGCTTTAAGTTTTATAGAAGAAAGTGAACCAGGAGATCTCGCTTTTTTTGATAACGAAGAAGGCAACATAATCCATGTAGGAATAATTATGGATGATAATTACATCATTCATGCCAGTGGAAAAGTACGAATTGACAGGCTTGATCATTTAGGAATATTTAATGCCGAAACCAATAAGCATACACACAAATTAAGAGTAATTAAAAAAATCATATAAAAAAAACCTCTCTCAAAATAGTAATTCGAGAGAGGTTATTTTTAAATTTAAAAATCTAGCATTAATTCTTTGCCTTCAATGCCTTGTATTCAGCTGTCATTTCTAAAGCGCTATATACGCCTAAAAGTGTTTTTGAAACATCCTCATTTTTAGGATCTAGTTCAACTGCTTTTGCAAGAAAAGGAATTGTAGCTTTGAATAAATTTTCTCTTTTCTTTTTCAATTCATCATAGCGCTTCATATCCTTAGTAGAAGTTCCTAATTTATTCATTTCATCGATAATTACCTTTTCATCCTCTAACTTCATGGCCGCTAAATTGATGTAAGCATTAATGTATTTAGGATTAATTTCAATAACTTTTAAATAGTACTTTTCAGCGTCTACCTGATTTTTTGCATTAGCACTAAGAACTCCTAAATTAAAAACTAAATCAGCATCATTAGGATTTTTCTCTAATACTTGAGCGATCAGCTTTTTATACATTTCAAAATCTTTTGTTTCTAAATAAAGATTTGCTTCTGTCAAAACTAATGAAGTATCTTCCGGATTTGCTTGTCTTGCATCCGATATTGCTTTTTTAGCCTCTTCAATTTTTCCGTTTTGCACTAAAATTAAAGCTATGTTTTTATAGATCTCTCCTCTTTTAGAAGGAATAGCTTCTGTTCTTGGTTTTTCGTGAGTCCCTATTTTCACTACTCTGTCTCTTTCCGGAGCCGTTGTAAAAAGATCTTCTTCATTAGTGATTTTATTCACCGCAAAAAAACTGGTTCCTTTTCCAGAATAATTTAAGTTTTTCAAATCATCATACAACTTAAGTGCTGTGTCATATTCTGCCGCATTCACATAAGTAGAGGCCGCATAATACAAATTGAGAGTGTCTTTTTTATCTAATAAATATGCATCATACAGTTTTTTTGCGCTATTTGAATGCTTATTGATTTTTGAATCCGCTATGGCAGCATTAATCAATTTATATTTAATTTCTGTAATTGAACCTGCAGCTTCTGTAGAAAATTTCAATTTACCGGAAACTTTTTCAGCATCAATTAAATCTTGATATGCTTTTGCCGCAAGCGAAAGATTAGCATCTACATCTACTTTTTTATTGGCTAAATCCAATAAAGCATTTCCTTTTACAAAGAAAAATTGTGCTTTCTCCGCCTCTTTAGCATTAGCGATGAGAGATTCGGCTTCCATCAAAATGGTAACTGCTTCTTGAGATTTACCCCCTTTTAATGCTTTTTCAGCGGCTTTAATTTGATCTTTTTGAGCAAAAGTGGCTACTGAAATCACTAACGCTGATGCTAGTACTACATATTTACTTTTCATGGTATTCGATTTTGTTTAATAGTTCTTTTTTAATAGTTCTTTATTAATCTACACTTATTCATACTAAGCTTCGTCATCTGAATCGTCTTCGTCTTCAGTGTCTTCGTCTTCACTTTCAGAATCGTCCTCTTCATCCTCCTCTTCAACTACACCATCCTCTTCAAGAACTTCAAGAACAGGTTTTACTCTTTCGATAGCTTCCGACTCAATAATATTTCCGTCTTCATCAACAACTACTTCCGCCACATCGTCTTTCATTACTTTAGTGACTGCAGCTATTGAATCGTTTCCTTTTATATTGATCAGTTTTACACCTTGCGTAGCACGTCCCATTACTCTCAAATCCTCTACAGCCATTCTGATAGTCAATCCAGATTTATTAATAATCATTAAATCATCCGCATCAGTAACGGCATTAATAGAAATCAGCTTCCCAGTTTTCTCCGTAATATTCAAGGTTTTTACTCCTTTACCTCCACGATTTGTAATTCTGTATTCGTCAAGGCTTGACCGTTTCCCATATCCGTTTTCAGCAACTACTAATATCTCACTGCTCATGTCATTTACAGTAACCATGCCAATTACTTCATCTGAATCGTCCTTAAGTGTAATCCCACGAACTCCAGAAGCTGTTCTTCCCATTGGGCGGGTTTTAGTCTCTTCAAATCGAACTAATTTTCCTGATTTAACCGCTAATATAATTTGGCTTTGACCATTAGTTAACTTAGCCTCTAATAACTCATCGCCTTCTTTAATTGTGATCGCAGCAACTCCATTGACTCTAGGTTTAGAATATTTTTCAAGAGATGTTTTCTTTACCTGCCCTTTTTTGGTTACCATGATAAGGTTATGGCTCGTAATGTATTCCTTGTCTTTTAAATCTTGTGTACAAATAAATGCTTTTACTTTATCATCGCTTTCTATATTTACCAAGTTTTGAATTGCTCTTCCTTTAGCGGTTTTACTTCCTTCTGGAATTTCGTATACGCGCATCCAAAAACATTTTCCTTTTTGCGTAAAGAACATCATATACTGATGATTTGTTGCCACAAACATGTGTTCTAAGAAATCCTGATCTCTTGTTCCTGCACTTTTTTGACCAACTCCTCCTCTATTCTGGGTCTTGTATTCTGTTAGGTTTGTACGCTTAATATATCCTGCATGTGAAATTGTAATCACTACATTTTCATCTGCAATTAAATCTTCAATACTAACGTCTCCTCCTGAATATTCAATTACGGAACGGCGTTCATCTCCATATTTATCACGAATTTCCGTTAGTTCTTCTTTAATCAAGGCTATTCTTAAGTTTACATCTGCTAATAAAGCTTTTAAATGCTCGATTAACTTCATGATTTCCTCGTATTCTGTTCTTAACTTATCTTGTTCAAGGCCTGTTAATTGACGCAAACGCATTTCAACAATGGCACGAGATTGAATATCGGATAAATTGAATCTTTCAATTAATTTTTCTCTAGCTTCTTCGGTACTTTTTGAAGCTTTGATTAAAGCAATTACTTCGTCAATATTATCCGAAGCGATAATCAAACCTTCTAATATATGCGCTCTAGCTTCCGCTTTTTTCAATTCAAATTGCGTCCTGCGAGTCACCACATCATGACGGTGCTCAATAAAATAATGAATCAAATCTTTTAGATTCAACATTTGCGGACGCCCTTTAACAATGGCAATATTATTTACACTAAAGGAAGACTGTAATTGTGTAAACTTATAAAGTGTATTTAAAACTACGTTTGGTGTAGCATCACGTTTTAAAATATAAACGATGCGCATCCCGTTTCTATCCGATTCATCTCGGATATTCGCAATTCCATCAATTTTTTTATCGTTAACCAAATCAGCCGTACGCTTAATCATATCGGCCTTATTAACTTGATAAGGAATTTCGGTAACGATAATACATTCTCTTCCGTCCACTTCTTCAAAACCTACTTTGGCACGCATTACAATACGTCCTCTACCTGTTTTGAATGCTTCACGAACGCCTTCATATCCATATATAATACCACCTGTAGGAAAATCGGGGGCTTTGATATGCGTCATTAACTCATCAATCTCAATATCATTATTATCCATGAAGGCTAACGTACCGTTGATTACCTCGGTTAAGTTATGAGGAGGCATATTTGTAGCCATACCTACTGCAATTCCGGTTGCCCCATTTATCAACAAGGTAGGAACACGCGTTGGCATAACTGTTGGCTCTTCTAATGTATCATCAAAATTTAATTTAAAATCAACAGTTTCTTTATCTATGTCCGCTAAGATTTCTTCCGAAATTTTGCGCATTCTAGCCTCCGTATAACGCATTGCTGCAGGACTATCCCCATCCACAGAACCAAAATTACCTTGACCGTCAATCAATAAATAACGCATACTCCATTCTTGTGCCATACGAACCATGGCATCATAAACAGAGGTATCACCATGTGGGTGATATTTTCCAAGAACTTCCCCGACAATTCTTGCGGATTTTTTATGGGCAGATCTGGAGTTTACACCTAAATCATGCATTCCATAAAGTACTCTTCGATGTACTGGTTTCAAGCCATCTCTGACATCTGGAAGTGCTCTTGATACAATTACTGACATCGAATAATCGATGTAAGCTGTTTTCATTTCATCTTCAATGTTAATAGGAATTAACTTTTCTCCTTCAGACATAGGTTGTTATATTAAATAATTATATTAGTTTCAAAACGTGCCAATATACGCCTTTTTGAAATTTTTATACCTTTTTTAAAATACTTATTTAAATGATTTATCAACAAATTATTTCGCGATTTTAGTTAATAATTTAAGGTAAATTTAACTTTAATATTATGATTATTTTTGTCACTTAGCTGACAGCACTACGAATAGGAATGGTTTTTGTTTTTCTATCACTAATTCACTAAATTTACGATATCAAATATATATTATGGATGATAATTTTTCACCAAGAGTAAAAGACGTTATTACCTACAGCAAAGAGGAAGCAATGCGATTAGGGCATGATTTTATAGGAACAGAACACTTAATGTTAGGTATTTTAAGAGACGGAAACGGCAAAGCAATTCAAATATTAAACAACCTAGATGTTGATTTAGAACATTTACGTAGAAAAGTGGAAATCTTAAGCCCTGCTAGCCCAAGTCTAGAAGTAAATGTTGAGAAAAAAAACTTACACTTAACACGCCAAGCAGAACGAGCCTTAAAAACTACTTTTCTGGAAGCTAAAGTATTTCAAAGCACCTCGATTAGCACAGCACACTTATTGTTGTGTATTTTAAGAAATGAAAATGATCCAACAACCAAGCTATTGAATAAATTAAAAATTGATTACGATATAGCTAAAGAACAATATCAAAACATGACTCCAAACGAAGAAGATTTTATAGAAAATTTGCCACGAAATGAATCATACAATGACGATTCAGGACAAGATGACAGTCAAAAAGAAGGAACTTTCAACAATCCAGCCAATAAGTCTAATAAAAAATCAAAAACACCAGTTTTAGATAATTTTGGAAGAGATTTAACCGAAATGGCTGAAGAAGGAAAATTAGATCCAGTTGTAGGACGTGAGAAAGAAATTGAACGTGTTTCTCAAATTTTGAGTCGTAGAAAAAAGAACAATCCATTACTAATAGGAGAACCCGGTGTGGGAAAATCAGCCATTGCCGAAGGTCTAGCGTTGCGAATTATTCAGAAAAAAGTATCACGTACTCTATTCAACAAACGTGTTGTTACCTTGGATTTAGCCAGTCTTGTTGCCGGAACAAAATACCGTGGGCAGTTTGAAGAGCGTATGAAAGCAGTGATGAATGAATTGGAAAAAAATGATGATATCATTCTTTTTATAGATGAAATTCACACCATTGTAGGTGCTGGTGGTGCAACTGGATCTCTGGATGCATCCAATATGTTTAAACCGGCATTAGCGCGCGGTGAGATTCAATGTATTGGCGCTACAACATTAGACGAATACAGACAATACATAGAAAAAGATGGTGCATTAGAGAGACGTTTTCAAAAGATAATTGTAGAACCTACATCCGTCACTGAAACGATTACAATTTTGAATAACATCAAAAATAAATATGAAGACCACCATAATGTTACTTATACACAAGAAGCTATTGAGGCTTGTGTAAAATTAACTGACAGGTACATGTCTGAACGCTTCTTACCGGACAAAGCCATCGATGCTTTAGATGAAGCAGGCTCCAGAGTTCATATTACCAATATTGAAGTTCCAAAACAGATTTTAGATTTAGAGCGTCAATTAGAAGATGTTCGAGAACTGAAGAATATTGTGGTAAAAAAACAAAAATATGAAGAGGCCGCTAAACTTCGTGATGACGAAAAACGTATTGAAAAAGATTTAGCTATTGCACAAGAACAATGGGAAGAAGATTCAAAAAACAACAGAATAGAAGTTACGGAAGACAATGTAGCCGATGTTGTATCGATGATGACCGGAATACCTGTGAACCGAATAGCACAAACCGAAAGCAATAAATTGGCTAAATTACCAGAACTTATTGAAGGAAAAGTTATTGGACAAAGAGAGGCCGTCATGAAGATTGCACGTTCGATACAACGAAATCGCGCCGGGTTAAAAGACCCAAATCGACCTATTGGATCCTTTATCTTTCTAGGACAAACCGGTGTTGGTAAAACACAACTTGCTAAAGTATTAGCTAAAGAGTTATTCGACTCTGAAGATGCTTTGGTACGTATTGACATGAGTGAATACATGGAGAAATTTGCTATCTCTCGTTTAGTTGGTGCACCTCCGGGATATGTAGGGTATGAAGAAGGCGGTCAACTGACTGAAAAAGTGCGAAGAAAACCCTATTGTGTGGTCTTATTGGATGAGATCGAAAAAGCGCATCCTGATGTTTTCAATATGTTATTACAAGTGCTGGATGACGGATATTTAACGGATAGTTTAGGCCGAAAAATTGATTTCAAAAATACCATAATAATCATGACTTCGAATGTTGGTGCCAGACAATTAAAAGATTTTGGACAAGGAGTCGGTTTTGGAACTGCTGCCAAAGTAGCGCAGGCTGATGATAATTCAAAAAGTATTATTGAAAACGCCTTAAAGAAAACTTTTGCTCCTGAATTCCTTAACAGAATTGATGATGTAATTGTATTCAATGCTTTAGAAAAACATGATATCGATTTAATTATCGAAATCGAATTAAAAAAATTATTCGCTCGTGTGGCCGAATTAGGATACCAATTGAATCTTTCTGACAAAGCAAAAGCATTTATAGCTGAAAAAGGTTTCGACAGGCAATTTGGCGCAAGACCACTAAAAAGAGCCATTCAGAAATATGTTGAAGATACCCTTGCAGAAGAAATTATCACTTCGAAAATAACAACCGGAGATGAAATCTTCATGGATATCGAAGAAGGGGCACAAGAATTAACGGTTCAGGTTCATAAAGCCGGCGAAGCCACAAATCCTTAAATAATTCCTTTGAATCTTAACCATAACCCGTTACGTTTTTATAACGTAACGGGTTTTTTCTTTATGATAAAACACACTTTTTTTGAAAACAAATATTTACATTTGGTTTTTATAACATTGATCCATTAAAATTACTTTATGTCTGAAAACAAATTTATCCTAGGTAGTGAAGAATGGTGCTCATTCCCTGAAATAGGGATTCCAACCATTAAAGCACGTGTTGATTCCGGTGCTAAAACATCTGCGTTACACGCTATAAATATTGCTCCATTTATTAAAAACGAAAGCAATTGGGTGAAATTTGACATTAACCCAATCCAAAATAATTTAAAAACAGTAATTCATTGTGAAGCGCCTTTGATTGATAAACGCATCGTTAAAAGTTCAAGTGGCTTTAGAGAACAACGCTATGTAATTCAAACAAATCTACAAATAGGAAGTTCAAAATGGCCTATTGAGATGACATTGACCAATCGAGATTCCATGGGTTTCAGAATGCTTTTAGGCCGCGAAGCCATGAGCGGAAGAGTTCTTGTTGACCCGGAGCAAAAATATCTTTTAGGACAACCCACGCCCGATAGTCTAAAAGAATTGTATAAAAATTCCGAGAAAGCAAGTTCCGGATTACGCATCGGACTTTTGGCCAGTAATCCTGAATTGTACAGCAACAAGCGTATAATGGAGGCTGGCGAAATGCGTGGTCACGAAATGCACTTTCTGAACATCAAGGAATGCTATATGAAACTGGATGCAAAAACGCCAGAAATTCATTATCGTGGCGGTAAGATACTAAATCAATTTGATGCCATTATACCCAGAATCAGACCTAGCATTACATTTTACGGTTGCGCTTTGACCAGGCAATTTGAAGCATTAAAAGTATATTGCTTAAATTCATCGAATGCTATTACGCAATCACGTGATAAATTATACTCTTTGCAATTACTATTGAATCATGGTGTTGAAATTCCTACTACTGGTTTTGCTAATTCCCCTTTGGATACGGATGATTTGATAAAAATGGTGGGCGGTTCTCCACTAATCGTGAAATTACTAGAAGGAACACAAGGAAAAGGAGTTGTGTTGGCAGAAACAAAAAAAGCCGCAGAAAGTGTCATAAATGCTTTCAAAAGCTTAAATGCCAATATATTAGTTCAAGAATTCATCAAAGAAGCCAATGGAAAAGACATTCGTTGTTTTGTAATTGATGGAAAAGTAGTGGCTGCTATTCAGCGTGAAGCAATGCCGGGCGAATTCAGGGCTAACATTCATCTTGGAGGAACAGCATCTGTTATAAAAGTAACCGCTGAAGAAAAACGTATTGCCATCAAAGCAACCAAAGCAATGGACCTCAAAGTGGCAGGTGTAGACATTATTCGTTCCGCTAAAGGCCCGTTGTTATTAGAAGTAAATTCATCGCCAGGACTAGAAGGAATTGAAGGAGCTACCAATAAAGATATTGCCGGCGAAATGATCAAAGCAATCGAGAAAAATTTTAAAATAAAATAGCAGTCAGTAGCCGTTTACAGTCTATTGAAAACTTTTAAAATTACTTTAAAACTAAAAAAATGAACGAATATCTTGATATAATTCTTCGAAGTATTTTCGTTTATTTTTTTATGGTTATTGCCTTGAGACTTTTTGGCAAGAAAGAATTGTCTCAACTAAACACTGCTGATGTAATATTAATTCTGCTAATCAGTAACTCTGTTCAAAATGCAATGGTAGGAAACGACACCAGTTTATCGGGAGGTTTAGCTGCGGCAACTGTATTGTTTACCATCAATTTTATTTTAAAAAAATTGATGTTTAAGTACCCAAGATTCAGTGATTTCATGCAAGAAAAACCAGAAATCCTTATACACAACGGCAATTTGGATTTTAAGACTCTTAGCAAATTAAACATCACTTCTGATGAATTAAAAGAAGCCATGCATGAACATGGAGTCGAATATTTTAAAGATGTAAAATTAGCAATCCTAGAAATAGACGGAAATATTAGCATTATATCCGGAAATGCTAATTTAAAACAGACCCATTACAAACGAAGACGCATTCATAAAAATTTGAGTGGAATAAATTAGACATAAAAAAAACAATATATATTCACGAAATTTATTTTCTTGAAATAAAGTGCTGTTAAAAAATTAAACACTCCTATAAAATCACAAAATTTGCCCTTAACGCCTTTTAATAAAAAACATATTTAACGAAAGAAATACAAGATCTTCTGTTTTAAACAAATATATTTTTGGAGCATAAAAAAACCATTCTCAGTAAGAATGGTTTTTTATTATGATTTTTCTTTTATGTCTTGTCCTGAATAACCGATACAGATTATTAGATAAAAATATTTAATTAAACACTTGCAAAAACGTTTTTGCA
>NZ_RYDN01000049.1:0-14762 GCF_003968735.1 Flavobacterium sp. RSP49
AAATAGTTAGTGGCTCGGATATAGCGTCCCGCAATGGCGGGAAGGCCGCAGGTTCGAATCCTGCCACCCCGACAAAAATCCATTCTGTCTCAACAGAATGGATTTTTTTATTAAAGCATAACAAAAACTGATACTTCCAGTTCTTTATTCCAGCAATAATATCTTATTTTTGCACTGTTAAATCCAAAAAAAACATCACTATGTCTGATACAATCGAAAAAATTAAATGTCTTATTATAGGTTCTGGTCCAGCAGGGTATACTGCCGCTATTTATGCTGCTAGAGCAAATATGAATCCTATTTTATACCAAGGAATGCAACCGGGTGGCCAACTAACGACTACTAACGAAGTAGAAAATTGGCCTGGTAATCCTGAAGGGATAACGGGTCCGGAGATGATGGTAGGATTGCAAGCACAAGCGCAACGTTTTGGTACGGATGTACGTGATGGTTGGGCTACAAAAGTAGATTTTTCAGGAGATATTCATAAAGTTTGGATCAATGATACAATAGAATTGCATTGCGAAACGGTAATTATTTCTACCGGGGCAACCGCTAAATATTTAGGCATGCCATCTGAACAACACTATTTAAAGATGGGTGGCGGAGTTTCGGCATGTGCCGTCTGTGATGGATTTTTCTATAGAAATCAAGAAGTAGTAATCGTGGGTGCAGGAGATTCAGCTTGCGAGGAAGCACACTATTTATCTAAACTTTGTAAAAAAGTAACCATGTTGGTGCGAAGCGAAAAATTCAGAGCATCGAAAATCATGGAAGAGCGCGTTCGCAAAACAGAGAATATCACCATATTGATGAATCATGATACTGTTGAAGTGTTAGGAGATGAGCAGGTTGTTACCGGAGTAAAAGCTTTAAATAAAACAACTAATGAAGTTTTTGATATTCCTGCCACTGGTTTCTTCGTAGCTATTGGTCACAAACCAAATACAGATATCTTCAAAGATTTCATTTCATTAGATGAAACGGGTTATATTATCAACACTCCCGGAACTTCAAAAACGAATGTGGAAGGCGTTTTTGTGGCAGGTGATGCCGCGGATCATGTGTATCGTCAAGCAATAACTGCAGCCGGAACAGGTTGTATGGCCGCTCTTGATGCCGAAAGATATTTGGCCGCTAAATAATCATAGTTAGGAAAGTTAATATTGAAAAAGTCCCATTTGCCATAGCAAGTGGGACTTTTTGTATAACATCAATCCGGTTTTTCTCCCTCTCTTTTGGAGAGGGTTGGGGAGAGGATTATTTCAATTTTTTCGCCAATTGAGCTTCATCAGTAAATTTCCGTATTTCTATTGTTGGGCTACCCAGAAGTTGAATTTCAGATTTGCCAGCGGCATCAATAATTACCGCCGTCTCCACAAATAAACTGCAGTTGGAATAACTTTCAGTTATTATGTCCGCATTTTTTGTATTGAATTTATTTCCGGTGAATGAGGCATTGTTATCCAGTCGAATCCGCATATCTGTGGCATTTCCTTCTAGGGTTGCAGCTGATTTTTGGTACAAATCTACCTTCAAATCAATTGTGGTAACTAAGGCTTTAAGTGTTGCATTTTTGCTTAATTCGACAGTACTGTTTTCAGATTTTAAATTGAGTTCTGTTTTTGATTTGTCATCTGCCTGAAGTAAGAAATCCGTTGCGTTGACATTCACGAATAATTTGGAGGCATCATAGGCTTTTAATGTAATGGTGTTTAACAAAAGCTCCTGTATCGCATTGACGGTCGATTCATCTTTGGCGGTAATGAGATTTAATTCATTGGTATAGGTCACTCTTACAATCATTTTTTTATAGTTAACAGCTAATTTTGTTGTATAAATACGCAAGGTGTTGTCTCTTAAATCCAAAGAAATAATATCGTGTAAGTTATCATCAGCCTCAATTTTTAGGGCTGTTTTTTCTCCTCTTTCCAGATGGACTTCTAGATTGTCTTCGACCAGCAGCGCTTCAAAATTGCCGACTTCTCTTTGCTCAACAGTCACTGTTTTTGATCCTTTTATTTTTTCTTTTTTCTGAGCAAATAGCAATGTAGTTGATACAAGCAGCAGGAGTATAACAGTATATTTTTTCATGGTCATTTAAATTAGTGTCTACACAAATATAAAAAAATCATCCACTTGTGATGGATGATTTCTTTATATTTTAACAAAAGTATATCTTATTCTTGGCTGATGCTCCCGCCTGAACTGGTATTTTTCTGAATCGATTTTGGCTGTATGTCGTACGTGATGTTTCCTCCGCTGGATGCCTGAGCATTTAAGCTAACGATAGGATGAACGCTAATGGACGCACCGCTGGAAACATCGGCACTAACTTCATTTGCTAATAATTTATCAGCGTTGATTTCACTACCACTTGATGCAGTTGTTTTAATCTGTAGCGCTTTCCCATTAATCGTAATGGTACTTCCGCTACTGGTGTCACAAGTAATATTGTCAGATTCGATGCTTAAATCTATCGATGCTGCACTCGAAGTATTCAATCGGATGTTCTCCCCTTTCAGGGTGTTTTTGCTCGTGATAGTCGATCCGCTTGTTGCTTCTAATTCATCAATAACAGGCATTTTTACTGTCACTTTTTTTGATTTCATGTTGATGAAAGAATTTTTATCACACGAAATAACAAGTGTTCCATTTTCTACTTTGGTAGTGATGTGTTTTTGTAAATTATCATCTGCTTGAACAATTATTTCAATTTTATCAGATTGTTCTATAACGACATCTATGGCATTGTTAACCTCTATGCTTTTGAAAGCACCTTCAACAAGCCGCTTTTCTGTGGTGATATTTCCGCTTCCTTCTATTGCATTGAAATTAATGGAGTGGTTGCACGAACCGAATAACAAGGCTGTTAGGGCAACCAGAATGAACTTTGTAATTAAGGTGATGATTTTCAACATGACTAATTCGTTTTAATGATGATCCCGTCTTTATTTATTTTCAATCCTTTATTGGTTTTGTTTGATTTTAGGGTGTCTTTCTCTACAGTAACGCCATTGTTATTTATGGTAACCGTAACATCCGTGCTATCGTCTCGAGCGGTGCTATATACATCATTATACTCGTTTTCATCAGCGGGACAATTTAAACATTTTATTTGAGAATTTTCTACTTTGTAAATGTAATTATCTGAACTGTAGTGTAAATTGAAAAATTCATCATCAGATCTGTCGTAATTTTGTACAGAGGCATCTGGTTTTAATAACGTTCCTTCCGGTAAAAATACTGTTATTTCTATTTCTTGATCTCTATATTTATTTGTGAAATCAGTAAGTAAATAGTTGTCTAAAATCAATTGATTGCCTATTATTTTATAACCGTATTTAATTTGTTCGGCTCTTCGTTTTGCCTCTGATAACGATTTTCCTCTTGCTTCTTTTTCAATCTGAATATAAGGCAGTTTCTCCTCTGTTTTTTCGATTTTAAAACTAACTTCATTCGAATAAATAATATCTGTTCCGGTAGAATCTTGTGTTACCATGAAATCATTACGGTCTTCCACATTTTTAGCAAAATAATCATTGTGTTTGAATTTAATTAAAAGGGTGTCATTTGGATTTAAATTAAGGGTTTCTTTCTTAACCACTCTCCCATCTACGGCAAATGCACTGGCCTGTTTTATTCCAATTGATATTGCTAATGCTACTGCAATTAGCCATAATGCAAACAGCGTATATTTTGCAATATTTCCAATAGACTTCATGTTTGGGGCCAATAGCTTAAACCCTAATAATGCTAAGAAGAAGAACGGGATTCCAACAGCAAAGAACATTAACAATCCAAAAGCCCATATTGGATAATCTGTAAAATTACCTGCTTCTATAAAACCTTGCCAAGGAAAATCAATAAAAATTCCGGAACCTAATGTGAAAATACCTATTAACAAAAAAAACAGTATTGTTATTCCTGTAATAATCAAAATTACACCTAAAAATTTGGCGAAAATTTTAAAAATAGTCATGATAAAGTCGCTAAAAGAACTTCCTATTTTCCCGACACCTGTTTTTATCTGGTTGCCATACTTGTCGTAATCCACATTTTTTATTTTGTCTGAAACATTTTCAAATTCTTCTCTAACTTTTTTTTCAATGTTAGAAATCGTAACCGGTTCCCCGGTCATTTCCAGTTTTTCAGTGGTAGTAACCGCCTCCGGAGTTACAATCCAAAGAATGATGTAGGCGAGAATTCCAGTTCCAAATCCAGCAAAAACCAATAAGATAAGAACGATTCTGATCCACACAGCATCTACACCAAAATAATGCCCTAATCCTGCGGCTACTCCGCCAATCATCCCTTTTTCTTTGTCGCGATATAGTTTTTTAGTTCGTCTGTTTGAGTGGTCACTAAAACTTTGAGAACCCTTCAAGTCATCTTCAATGATGTAATCTTCCGGTTGTCCCATTACGGCGATAACGGCATCTACATCTTTCAAACCAATAACGTATTTGTCTGTTTTTTGTTTGTCATTTAATAATTCCGAAACACGCATTTCAATATCCTTGATGATTTCATCATGTCCAGACGAATTGGATATAGAACGTTTTATAGCATCAAAATAGCGCGTCAATTTTTGGTATGCATCTTCATCGATGTGAAAGAACATTCCGCCTAGGTTTATATTTACAGTTTTGTTCATGACTATTGTTTTTGGTTGGTTATTAGGTTTACGGCATCGGACAATTCCGTCCAGGTACCATTCAATTCGTTTAAAAAAGTTTGTCCAATTTCGGTCAAGCCATAATATTTTCTTGGAGGTCCTGAAGTGGATTCTTCCCAACGGTAGTTGAGCAATCCATCGTTTTTTAATCGCGTCAGCAGTGGATAAATGGTTCCCTCCACGACTAATAATTTTGCGTTTTTTAATGTGTCCAATATTTCCGATGTGTAGGCTTCTTTTTCTTTTAAAACGGATAGGATGCAAAACTCGAGAACACCTTTACGCATCTGGGCTTTTGTGTTTTCAATGTTCATAATTTCTTTTTTTGATTTTAGTGTTGATTAAACGGTTCATTTTTTGATTGCCGTGCCAGTTCTCCTTTCTGGCTCAGGTGATGATTTGTCATTGCGAGGAACGAAGCAATCTCGTATTGCATGATTCTCTTTTTATTTTTTCGGAGCTTATTCCTGCTTTCCACTTTATCTTTACTTGCTTAAAGAAAGCAAGTAAAGGATGTCGTTTCAATCAGGGCTAGTTTGTTCGCTCCTTGTATTACGTCTGTTCTCTTTTAATCTGACTGCTTCCTTATTTAAGGAACGGAATCGTTATTGGATATTTGTATTTTTCTCCGTTTGATGTTTTAATCGAGGCATAAATAATCAAGAAGAATTCAGCCACTTTCAAAAGTCCGAAAATCAGAACGCAAATTAATCCAACCGTTAATAGTGCAATGTTGTCTTCAAGGTTGAAATTCGAAAGTGTAATGTCGTTATGATGTATCAATGATTCGAAAGAAACATTTTTGAAAGCCGAAATAAGAAATGAAGGAATTGCAATCATAATCAGCACCAAAGAGTAGATCAATAAACTCAATTGAAAATTCAACACTTGTTTTCCGTGGTGATCTACAAATTCAGATTCCTCTTTCTTGGTTGTCCAAAGAATAATTGGAAAAATATAATTTCCAAAAGGAATGAAATACTGCGTTAAAGTACTTAAATGCGTAAATGTCGCGATGTTTTTTTCAGTTGTTGTTTCCATGATTAAAAGTATATAGTAATTTCTTATGCAAATATATATCTAAAAGATAGTATCTTGTTACGCATAGTACCAAAATTTAACACAACATTAACAAACAATTTTTGTATGTACGCATAGTATTTTTTTGTAATTTAGCAAAAACCTAGCGGTAATAAACTCGCCTAAATTCAAAATCCAAAGAATAATACAGAATGGCGACACTCTATTCCCATAAAAACAAACAGTAGCTACCTATGAAACTTACAGCCTCTAAACTTAATAAATTTTTGTTTTTCAAATTACCTTCGGCATTTATCTGTGGCGTACGCGTAAAAATCATAGGTGAGAACCAGTGTATAGTTTCTGTAAAACACCGTTGGATAAACCAAAATCCATTTAACTCGCTGTATTTTGCCGTGCAAGCCATGGCTGCAGAGCTTGCCACGGGTGCTTTAGTAATGTTTCAAATTCAAAAAAGCGGCAAAAAAATCTCTATGCTTGTTGCGAATAACAAAGGAAATTTTACCAAGAAAGCTACAGGCAGAATCACTTTTACCTGTAATGACGGCCATTTAATAGAAAAGGCGATTCAAGAAACTATTGCTACAGGAGACGGACAAACGTTTTGGATGAAATCCATTGGAACCGATGAAAAAGGAATTCAAGTATCCGAAATGGATTTTGAATGGAGTGTGAGGGCCAAATAAATAAATCTTTTTGAAACACTTATTCACAATCGAATCTCTTTCGTGAAGCGACCATTATGTAGAATTAGAATTTTTGGTTTAAATAGGTTACTTTTTTTGTGAAATTAGAGTACTGTTTTTTGGCTTTTGAACTGAATGAATAGAATACCCGTAGGCGTTTTAATGCGGGCGTTTATTAAATTGATAGGTACTCCGCTTTTAATTGCATATCAGCGCTATCAAGATTAATAATACAATCTAAAATCGAGCAGCTGACAAAGGGTAAAGTGCTTTTCATGTAATTGGGTAACAATATCTACAACATTATCTTGCTCTTCAAATAAGCTAAAAAAAGCTTTGTCTATGGCACAGCTTGTTAATGTATTAGATGGTGCTCCATACCCGGAAACGGCACGTGCTCCGGTGATATCTAAAAAGTATTGTGCTTCTTCCGGACTTAAGTCCAATACCTTTGCATTTGCAAAATGTAAAATTTTTCCTTTCATTTTTCCTTCAAAAAGCTCTGCAATTTCCTCTAAACTATAGTAATAGTCATTGAGACAAATGGTATTTCTTTCGCCTGGCATCACTAAGTAGATTATTTCATAATTTTTAAAATTATGGTCGTCATAAAGCAACGCATTTAAGCTTTCTTCTAACCCCTCAATGGTATCACAGGTTTTGTAAATACTGGTTATACCTTGTTCAAAAGCCAATTGCTCTAAGTTTTTAATCACTTCAGTAGTGGTGGCGATTTCTGTATTAGGAACGGCTTCTAGGCAGAAAATAAAGGTATCAGAATCCGTTAAATTTTGGGTGTTCGGATGGGTCATTAGTTACGAATTATTTATTGGTTCCAATAATTGTTAAAACGATGTGCTTTAGTCTATTTTGTTTTTTGCTTCTAAAAGATTTGGCACAAATTTCACGTATTTCTGCGAATTAATTGGTCCTAATTTGTAAAATTTGTAGTTGCTATTTGCTTAATCTTGTGGGTACAGTTTACAAAACTGTCACGATGGCGGATTTGTAATCTCTGCCCGTAAATAATATCAAAATAATTCTAATAAAACCAATTCTTATTCACTCTTTTAAACTGGCATGATATCTCGTTGAATCATTCTCTTTGTGGGCTCCGATTGGAAATCCGCCCTATCGCTGTCCGAAAAATTTGATATTAAAGCGATCAGGTTCGTGCGCTAGCGGGGAAAATATCCCATATCTTATTTTCAAGATGATTTTTTATAAAGGCAAACAAGGACATAGAGTTACTATATGATGTAGCTAAAAAAAGTTTTTTGAGCTTTAAAATTTTCCTTATTTCAATACTATATATTTTCGTAAATCAGAGGTTAAAATATCATTTAATTCCTTTTTATTAGTGGCAGTACTTTCAATAAAAGCAAATCCAAATACCGGATATTTATGTATATCTAATTCTCTAATTACTATTGGTTTTTCAAAATCTTTAGCAAGACCTGAATAGTTAAATTCTAAAATATCGGAAGGGATTATTCCCGAATTATTATCCAAAACAATGACACTAAATATTTTATCCTCTTTTCCTTTAAAGATACTATCCCAGTCTGGTTTTTTGTTTTCACAAAAGCATTTGTATTCATTAAATCCTAAGGTTACTCCTAGAAGGTCAGCCGTAGTGCAAAATCCACCAAATCGTAAAGGGTTTACTTCGATAGGGATTATTTTGCCATTTTCATCTATGCGGACTTCGGCATGAGCCGGGAAATTTTTTAAATGTAACTCTTTACCAATTTTACTTAAAAAACATTCAAGATCAATTTTATACTTTTCAATGATTGCTTTAGATGTTGAATAAACCCGATCACTTGTGTCTGTTTCGGATGAAAAGAGGTGGTGTAAAACGTTTAACAAAACAGCATCTCCATTATTGTCGTAATAATAATCGATGGCATATTCTTCTCCACGAATAAATTCTTCAATAATAAAAGTACTTGTGTTTAATACATTTTCAGGAAATATACTTTTAAGTTTATCAGGTTGTAACTCACTTTTAGCTTTTATCCAGTCTTTCTCGTTTTCTACGATATGAACTCCTATGCTAAAGAAACCAACAGCAGGTTTAATTACAAATGGGAACCGAATCTCATCATCGGACAATCGTTGGATTTCTTCAATACTTATTTGCTTGAAATAAAAGTCGGGAAACAACTCTTTTATAAGTTCTCTAAACTTTACTTTATTTTTTAAAACGTGTAATTGACTTGATAATTCACTTTCTCCATAGTATTGATCGATCCAAGCTAATGCATTCTCTGAATTGCTATAAAGAGAAATTTCTGGATTATTTTTTAGTAAAGCGATTGCTTCCTCTTCGGCTATCCATGCCAAAGAATCATCTTTCACCAATTCTTTGGCTACTTTGGTTGCAATTATTTTATAATTATTATCTTTTATTGTTTTGATAAGAAAATCGGAAACAAATGGCTTGTCTATTAAGAACATAATAGGTAGTTGTTTTTTACTTTTTTATTTCAATTGTTACAGCAGGACGTTTGGCACTTTGCGCAACTCTCCATCCGGTTTCATAGATCCACTTTGTCATCTTAGTCAGTTTTAGATAGTCAATTTTATCTGGGCTATCGAAAGGGGTATGGTAGTCAGGGTGTAATAAGGTGGTAAAAAATATTGCTGGAACATTAGCTTGAGCATAGGGAAGATGATCGCTTCGGAAGTACCAATTCTCTGGGTGATCTGCTGCATCCCAGGAAGTATCTACTTTGAAGTTGGCAATACTTTTATTAGCTGCTAAAGTGATAGCTACAAGGTCAGAAGAATTAAGATGAGGTTCTGTTACGCCCAATAGCGCCGCCGAATCAGGTGCATTGCGTCCTATCATATCGCCATTTAAAACAGCAACTATGGAGGTCAGTTTAACGGTGGGATGGCTAACAAAATAACGAGAACCCAATAAACCCCTTTCCTCAGATCCGTGCCATACAAATAAAGCCGATCGCTTAGCGGGTTGTGTACTCCACGCACTCCCTATTGCAAGCATCGCTACCGTTACTGATGCATTATCATCAGCACCGTTCCAGATAGGATCCCCGTTAACTGCAGGTCCTACTCCGTCATGGTCCTGGTGACCGCTGAATAAAACATATTCCTCTTTCAGTTTAGGATCAGTTCCATCAACCTTAGCAATAACATTAATAGAAGGATAGTCAAAATTTTCTACCTTCAAAGTAGTTTTTAAATAAGCGTCTTGTTTAGATAATATATTCTTTAACTGTTTACTTGCCAATATAATTGGTACCGTAGCTGCAGTAGAGGATTGGGCACCTTCTATTCCATAACTTCCTTCTTGATAATGAAATCCCGTAAACGAAATAAGTGATTCTACAGTGTCATCAGCAACAAAAATTATAGCAGTAACACCGCGGCTGAGGAGTTCTTTTCCCTGCTGGTTCATGGCAGAAGCGGTATAACGATATTGCCAGAGGCTCACCCAGTCTTGAATAATGGGGGTTGGAGGCATAATATTCATAGCTACAATTTTGCCTTTCAGATCGACAGTATTATCCGGTATTTTGTCCAGCCAAACTATGGAGCCTTCTAGGGTAGTGTCAACCAAATTAGTTGGCCAAATCTCTTTCCAAAGATCAAGTGCTTTACCATTTACACTAACAGTACTTCTATTGGCCACACGGCTGCGTTTTAAATTAAAGAACTGGAAGTAGGTTCCATCTTCACCTGCAGGTTTAAGGCCAGCTTCACGGGCCTTTTGAGCCACCCAAACAGAAGCTCGCATTTCGCCAAGTTCTCCTCCTCTTCGTCCCCGAAAAGCGTCACCCGCCAGTTCATATAAATCATCTTTTAGATCTTGCTGCTTAATTTTATCTAATTGTGGTGCTGTGCTTTGCGCAAAAAGCGAAGTGGAAATAAATAATATCAAAAGAAGAATTTGTTTGTATTTCATAAGATTTATTTTTAAAAATTGAAAAGTTTAAAATCGTAAAGGATCAATAAGTATTGGCAGCCTGTCTGTAATCGCTGTTGAATAGCCTAGTCTTTCCAAATGTATAGATAATCTTTTATTACAAATCATCAAAATGACTTTTTTTTTGCTGAATACTTTTGGTACTTCATTGACTATGAGTTTTTCTACTATTTCGCGCTAATAATTCCCGAATATAGCGTAAATCCGTTTCGTTTACTAAGAAATGTGTCGCATAGGGATTCTTTCTGGGACTTTATTTGGTATCCTAGTTTCTTAACTTTTTATGCTGGTAAAGTTAGCATGTCCACGCTACAAAAAAAGTGGCTCGCTTGCCTCTTGTAATTCTCTCTAAAAACTTTACAACAACTCCATAGTGTTAACGGATGTACAATCGGTTCTCCCGTAAAAACGGGACAGGCTGTTCAACCCGGAGGTACCTCATTGAATTTATTTTTGTTGGTATTCGGTGATTATAATTCATTGTTGGTGCTGGGCACGCAACGAAGCCTAGTTGTTGGCAGTCGTACTTTTAATAAGTTTGAATTAAAACGTCAGTTGGTATATGAAGCCTTTCGTGTAATTGTCTTATCATTTCCAAAGAAAGCTTTCTTTTTCGGTTTAAAATTTCGCTTGCACGACTTTTCAGACCTATAATATTTGCTAAATCATTTTGGTTGTAACCCATTTGCTCCATTCTAAATTTAATTGCTTCAATGGGGTCTGGTAAGCTGATAGGAAATTTTTCATTTTCATATTTGTCAATTAAAATACCGAGCACCTCAAGTTCGTCTCCTTCAGGAGAGCCATTTTTTGCATCAAAGATTATTTCAAGTCTTTGTAAAGCTTGATTGTAATCGTTTTCTGTTTTTATAGGTTTAATTTCCATAATATTTAAATTTCATTTGCATTAATCTTGTCATATTCTGCATGCGTTCCAATAAATCGAATCCAAATCATTTGATATTCATAAGTTAGTTTAACTATCAATCTGTAATTATTTCCTTTAATATTGAAAACTATTCGATTGTCATTTAAAATACTAGCACTAGGATAATCTAACTTTATTTCGTTTGGGTTTTTCCATTCAGCTGTACTTGCTTCTTGAAACCATGATTTTAATTGTTGTTCACAATCACCATGTATCTCCCAAAAGTCTCTTAATATTTTTTTAGCTACTACTCTCAAATGTATTAATTTTTTTCAAAGATAATAAAAAAAAGTTCCCGAAATGGGATTTCTATTTTTTCCGTCGCAAGTGTGTTTGACTGCCAACGTCAGTTCGTCTAAAAATCTCTAAACGAACTGTATTTTGTTACGCATTGAGTAAATAGATGTTATTTAAATTACATTTAAAATTCGTTTTGGTAAAAGTTGCTTTATAGATATTCCTGGTCAAATTGAATACCCATTCCGGGTCAAACTGTATAGGTGATTCCGGAGCAAAGTGAACACCTAATTCCGGTTCAAACTGGACAGTTTTGATGATGATTTTTATCATAGAATGCGCTATCGTTGTCCGAAAAATCAGATATCCGAGCGATCGGGTTTGGACGGACTGGAAAAAGCCCGAGCGCAAAAGGAAAAACCTAATGCGATTAGGGATCGATAAAGACCATGCCTATGCTTGGAGCAGAACCAGAAATGCTCCGCATTCACGAATACCAAAAATACAATACCAAAGCGTGAGTAAAAGGAGGCTGGCGAATCGCCCAAAGTCCGATTCTAACCACTACAATTACCCTACTGCGACTTAAGAAGAAAGACTATCAATCAATGTTGGAGATTTACATGGAACTCAACCCATCACTTTGCGAACCGCCGTATACGAGAACCGTACGTACGGTGGTGTGAGAGGCGCACTCCGTCAGTTTCTGGCGGAGCCGTCTACTCGATTGGCGGGTAGTACCTTTATTCGGTTAAACTTAACTTTAAGTGTCCACCTAAACCTAGTCTAATTATTCTCATTAATGTAGAAAGTCTTATATCGCTGGTGTTATTTTCAATTTTAGATATATACGATTTTGTTGTTCCACATTTTAATGCCAGTTGTTCTTGTGTCATTCCACGTTCTTTTCGCATTTCTTGTAACATAACACCAAGTTCAAAGGTCTCGTATTCTTCTTCGTATTTTTCACGTGTTTCGGTTCCTGTTTTCCCGTATTGAGCATCTAAGTGTTCGACAAATGATGTAATTTTTTTATTTTCAGTTTTCATAATCGTTACTTTTTATATTTATTTTCTAAATATTCTGCTTTTAGTTTTTCAGCCATTTTGATTTCTGATTTTGGGGTCTTTTGTGTTTTCTTCTGAAATCCATTTACTAAAACAACAATCTTTCCTTTGTCAAAAAAACTAAAAACTCTAAAAATATCTGAACCGACTTCAACACGAACTTCAAATATTCCGTCTGCACCAGTCAAATGTTTGAAAAACTTTTCAGGGATTCTTTGTTGAGTTGAAATTAACTGTAAAGTCCAGTTGAATTTTTTCTTAACGTCTTCTTTTTGAGCGTTAAAAAAATCAAGATAATAGTCTTCGTAATAAACAACTTCTCTTATAAATTTCTGATTTATTTGGCAAAGTTAGTCAATTAGATAACTTTAGCAAAGTTTTTGACTGGTAATTTTCAACTTTACAGTTCTTTGGTATTCCCGCCAACGTCCCGTCACTTTGAGATGGCTGGAAATTCGTAACCGCTCAGTTTTCGGCTTAACGAAAACTTGATGCGAAACGGCAATTCCACTAAATTCCAGTTAGCTCAAAGCATCAATGTAAAAGCATAACTTTGAGAGTACTAAAAACGAAGATTATGCAATTACAAGACGCCTTTTCTATTCCAAAGATATTCATTGGTTTAGATATTCACAAAAAAAGCTGGACAGTTTCTATCCAAACAGATTTATTTTTTCACAAGACCTATTCGATGCCTTCTAATGCTGAGGATTTGTACCAATATGTGGAACGTACATTTCCAAATTATGCTATCGATTTAGTTTATGAAGCGGGTTGTTGCGGATTCTCCGTGGCACGATATTTTTTAAACCTTGGTTGGAACGTTCTAGTCGTAAATCCCTCAGATGTAAAGAGAGGAGATAAAGAGCGCTATCAAAAAACAGATGCCTTAGATTCTAAAAACTTGTCCAATCAATTAAAATCAGGTGTTCTTAAAGGCGTTTTTATTCCCACAGAAGAGCACGAACAATTTACGACCTTGGCTCGTCATAGAACGCAAGTGACCAAGAAACTGCGACAAACCAAATCACATATCAAAAGTATGTTGCTGTTTCATGGAATAAAAGTTCCGGACGAGTTTGATAATTCAAATTGGAGCATAGCTTTTATTGCGTGGTTAGAGGATATTAAATTCAGTACCGCTTGTGGAGATTTAGCATTGCAAGGAAAAATACGAATGTTCAAGTTTATCAAATCAGAATATTTAGAAATTGCCAATCAAATGCGTGCTTATTGTAGAAAAAACAATAAGAAAGATTACAATCTTTTGAAAAGTATTCCAGGAATAGGAGGATATCTAGCTAGTGTAATCTTGGCAGAATGCGGAGATTTACGTCGATTCAATAACGAAGGGCAGTTTAGTTCCTACATCGGATTAGTTCCTGGAATGTATAACAGTGGAGAGTCAGAAAAGTGTTTAGGAATTACTCCGAGGAGTCGTTCTCAATTACGCAGTTATTTAGTTGAAGCGGCTTGGATCGCTATTAGAAAAGATACCGAAATGCAAAATTATTACCGAAAACATCAAGGTAAAAACGTCAAGAGTGTCATTATAAAAGTAGCTCATAAAATGGCCCGAAGAATTTTATCAGTTATTAAAACCGAAACCGCATATCAAATTAATAGAAATTTAGTCCCGATAGCTATCGGGATAGAACAATAAAATTAACCTTCTTAACAAGCTCAACCATACAAGAAAAATAGACTACAAAACAGCCATGGTGGTTGCGTTAAATGAAGCCACATCTCAAAGTAGGTAGCTATTTTATTTATTCTTACAATCATACCGATGCTGGTGGCTACCATAAGTAGACCACATATAGGAGTGTGAGCTTTAAGATTATAAAAAGATATATTATGAAGTAAAAGAGGAATTAATTCGTGGTATCATTGAAAAAGTTAGAATAACTTTTTCAGTCCTAAGCCTTCGGCGGACAAAAAGTTGGTTTCCAACTTTTCCAACAAGCCGCTGGAGCGGAATTTTATACTCGAAAAATAACCGACATATAACCCTCTTAAAAGTTGTTAATAACTTAATAATGCTTTACATAGGAATGGCTGTTGCAAGAAGTCTTTATTTTTCAATTAAATTTTATGCTTGTCCGTTTAGTTACCTATAATTCATTCCATTGATGATTAACTCCAGCAATGATTAGTCTTTCCATTG